>NZ_JAOVZR010000003.1 GCF_026619415.1 Hoeflea algicola | reverse complement strand
TCATTTGGCAGCCCTTTGGGAAAAGTAGTTGAACAGCGGAACGAATACGATCGCGATAAACCAGCCGTAGGCGAAGGCCTCGGCCAGCCCGATGACAAAGCCCGACAGGCTGATCCAAACAAAGCCAGGAAGAAGTGGGACCCAGGCCTGATACATCGTCATCGAAGGAAAGATCAGGCCGAAGCCGACGCACAAGACGAAGGATATCGCGAGGAATATCCCCGTGCTCATCCCAACTGCATAGATCGATAGTCGCCCGGCGGTGACGCCCATTGAGCCGGTAAGTTCGTGTTCCTGCGGCATGATTTGATCCCCGCGTTCTTTAGCTGTCTCGCACGTATTTTCTATCTCTGTAGACGCGCTGTGCCGGGAAGCATTACAATCCCGGGGCAATAAATCTCGCCCAAGATTGCAAGTTATCAAGCCCACCAGAGAAATGGTTCACTGCCTTTGAGTAGGTAGGAATGCTCAGGGGCTCACATAGCGCGGAGAGATTCGTCTTTGGATTTTAGCGCCATAGCCAGAAAGCATGTGCATTCTGACACCAATGCGTGCGGCACAAGCAGCCGATTTGCCAACGATGGCTGTAATCTTTGCCCGCGGCAAGCGTCTTATCCAAACAAGGAGATGTGCGCTCTGCCCTCACTATCGAAACGTCTTGCCCGGAGCGTCTCACCCGGATGGCAATAAACGCCAAATCTTGGTTTCCCGATCAGAAGTTTTGAGCAAGAGAATGGATAGGTCATGAACACGGTGGAGGTCCCGAAGCCAGATAAAGTCGCGGGTAGCGAAGGCAGGATTGTCACCATTCGCGGCGGAGTGGTCGATGCATTCTTCCCGGATCCGGTGCCGCAGATCCACGAATTGCTTTTTGCAGGCCAAGTCGCGCTCGAAGTCGCGGCGCTGGTGGGCGATGGGGTCGTACGGTCCATCGCGCTGGCTCCGGTCCGTGGCCTCGGGTTGGGAATGCCAGTCCGCGCCACCGGCACCCCGATCGAAGTGCCGGTGGGTGACACGATGCTGGGTCGGATGTTGAACGTCTTTGGCGCGCCAATCGACGGAATGCCGGCACCCGTAGCAGTCGACCGCAGGTCGATCCATCAAGCCCCGCCCGTGCTTGAAGACCGCGTGTTGCGCGCCGAGATGCTGGAAACTGGGATCAAGGCCATTGATCTATTGTCACCCATCGAGCGCGGCGGAAAGACCGGGCTGTTTGGTGGCGCGGGCGTCGGAAAGACCGTGCTGATCACCGAACTGATCAACAACACGGTGCAGCATCACAAGGGTGTCAGTCTGTTTTGCGGCATCGGCGAGCGATCCCGCGAGGCCGAAGAACTGTACCGCGAAATGGGCGCTGCCGGCGTGCGCGACAAGACGGTGATGTTGTTTGGCCAGATGAACGAAGCGCCCGGCGTGCGCTTTTTGGTGGGCAACACTGCACTGACAATGGCCGAGTATTTTCGCGATGACCTGGGGCAGGACGTGCTGCTGTTGATCGACAATATCTTTCGCTTCGTTCAGGCGGGCGCGGAAGTTTCGGGTTTGTTGGGGCGGATGCCGTGAAGTGTTGGCTACCAGCCAACCCTGGCTACCGAGCTGGCCGCTTTGCAGGAGCGTATCGCCTCGACCCGTCGGGGTGCCATCACCTCGATCCAAGCGGTCTATGTTCCTGCCGACGATTTCACTGACCCTGCGGCGGCGCATATCTTCTCGCATCTTTCCGCAACGGTCGTGTTATCGCGCAAACGGGCAAGCGAAGGGCTTTACCCCGCGGTTGATCCGCTGACCTCAGCCTCGGTCATGTTGACCCCTGCGGTGGTTGGGCAGCGCCACTATGACATTGCGCGCGCCGTGCGCCGGACGCTGGCCGAATACGAAGAGCTGCGCGACATCATCGCGATGCTCGGGATGGAGGAGCTTTCGACGGCTGACCGCGCCACCGTCGCCCGCGCCAGAAGGTTGGAGCGTTTTCTGACGCAGCCGTTCTTCACGACGGCGTCGTTCTCTGGCAAGGACGGCAAGCTGGTGTCAGTCACGGACACGCTGGATGGTTGCGAAACGATATTGAATCAGACCGAGTTCAACCTCCCCGAAAGCGCCTATTACATGATTGGCGGACTTCAGGATCTGGAGGCCGTATCATGAGCATGGCCGCGGATATGCAGGTTACCTTGCGATTGCCGACGCGGACCTTGTTCGACGGGCGTGCAATAGAACTGGCCGCGGTGGCACAAGACGGGGCCTTCGGGATGTTGCCGAACCACACGGATTTCGTGACGGCGCTGGTGCCCTCTGTGCTGACGTTGACGGTACCGGGCGGAGAGGAACTGTTTTTTGGGATCGATGAGGGGCTATTGGTCAAGAAAGGGCATTCGGTTGATGTCGCGATTCGGCGCGGTGTTCAGGGTGAAAGCCTCGAGACGCTACGCGAAACCGTTGAAAACACGTTCGTCCAGATCGATGAGGATGAGCGTGTGGCGCGCACTGCACTGTCACAGCTTGAGGCCAATATCGTACGCCGTTTTGCCGATCTACGGAGGCCGCAACCATGATTGAAAAACCCGACAAGACAGCAGAAGACATCGCGCGGCGGGCTAAGAGGATGAAAAACACGCGCGATCATCCGGCGCCCAGCCCGCTGCGTGGGCTCGGTGCGTTCGGCATGATCGGCTGGTCGGTCGCCGTTCCGACGGTCGGAGGCGCGTTTCTGGGCATTTGGCTGGACCGTGTGGCACCACAGGATTTCTCGTGGACCATCGCACTGATCCTTTGCGGAGTCGTTGTGGGCGGTCTGATCGCATGGACATGGATCGAAAAGGAGGGAGACGGCGAATGACGGGTATGGACTGGGGAGCGTTGACGACCGGGCTGGCCATCGGGGCGGCGATGGGTGCGTTCTACTTTGCCGGGCTGGCCTTTGGCATGCGGGTAGCCCTTGCTTCGGCAGGGCCAACGACGACCCTGATGCTCAGCGCGGCGATGCGGATCGCACTTTTGTTAGCCGCTGGCTGGGCGGTCGGACAGACCGGTACATGGACCCTTGTCGGCTATGCGCTGGCATTCCTCATTGTGCGCCTTGTCGTCGTGACCTTGGCCCGCCGCCTGCCTATGGAGCCTAAAGGATGGAATTGACACCCGATAGCACGATTGTCTTTGAAGCATGGGGAATTCCCGTCAATGCCACGATCGTCAACACCTAGATTATCATGGCGGTGCTAACCGGCATATCCATGTTGATCACCCGCAAGCTGTGCCCGGATGTGCCGCCGAACCGATGGCGCACCATGCTGGAAGTCATCGTGCAGGGTATCCAGAGCCAGATCGAGGAAATTTCCAGACGGCCGTCGCGCAACCTGCTTTACTTCGTAGGCACGCTTTTCCTGTTCATCGCCACATCGAACCTGATGCTCGTGATGCCAGGCTTTGATCCGCCGACCGCTTCGCTTTCGACAACGGCAGCACTTGCGTTCTCAGTCCTGATTGCGGTTCCGCTTTTTGGTATGACAAGCCGGGGCGTCGGCGGGTATCTGAAGACCTACATGCAACCTTCGGTCATCATGCTGCCCTTCAACATCATCAGCGAGTTTTCCCGCGGCATATCGCTCGCCATCCGGCTTTATGGAAATATCATGAGCGGTGCAGTCATCGCGGCAATCCTGCTCAGCGTGGCGCCGTTTTTCTTCCCCGTGGTGATGGACGTGCTGGGCCTGCTGACCGGGCTGATCCAGGCCTACATCTTTGCCATCCTCGCGACGGTCTACATTTCTTCGGCGACAGCGGACCCGAGCACATCCAAGACAGAAAAGAAAACCCAATGACCGATCTTGCCATTATTGCCGCCATTTCGATTTTCACTGCCGGACTTACTGTTGCATTCGGCGCGATCGGCCCCGCGCTGGGTGAGGGCCGTGCGGCGGCTCAGGCGCTGAGCGCAATTGCGCAGCAGCCAGACGCCGGGCCAACGCTTTCGCGGACGTTGTTTGTCAGTCTCGCGATGATCGAATCGACCGCTATCTATTGCTTTGTGGTGGCCATGATCCTGATCTTCGCCAACCCGTTCTGGAACGCGGCGCTCGAACTTGCAAAGACCGCAGGTCAATAGGCCATGTCTATTGACTGGATCACCATTGCCGCCCAGCTCATCAATTTTCTGGTGCTGGTGTGGCTGTTGAAGCGGTTTCTGTACCGCCCAATCCTGAGTGGCATCGATGCCCGTGAGACCGAGATCGCCGAACGGATGTTGGAAGCGTCCAGAGCAAGGGAAAAGGCCGAAGCCGCAGAAACCCGCTACAACGACTTGGCGGCCGATTTTCGCACCAACGAGGCCACACTGATCGACAACCAGCGCCAAAAAGCCGAGGCGGAACGGGATACCCTTATAGCGGAGGCGCGCGCGAGGCTGGAACAAGAGAGAAAAGACTGGGAAGCGCATCTGGCCCAGGAAAAGCGCAAATATATCGCGCATCTGCATCGGTCAGGGGCAGCGTTGCTGATGTCGCTGACCGGAAAGGCGCTGCATGATCTGGCCGATGAGACGCTGGAGGAACGCGTTGTCACCCATGTTGCGCGTCAGTTGAAGCCAATGGCGGCAGATTTGCGCAAGGCGGCTAATGCCGGCACTCCGGCTGTTGTGACGACACACTACGTCCTGCCCGATGCTGCCCGCGCGAAGCTGGTGGCGAATATGAAGGGCTTGATTCCGGGTCAGAAGTTGCAGTTTGAAACCGACCCCGCGCAGTCAGCCGGCCTGGTCTTGCGCATGGGTGCCGTGCATGTCGCATGGACCGTGGACAGCTACATCGAGGAGTTGGACACCATGCTGGAAGAACGACTGGTCCAAGATCCCATCGTGAAGGTGGATAGCGATGGGCATTGAAAGTACCTATACCAACACAGATCACGACATTCTGCTGAAGGCGCTGCTGGACGGGCCCTCTCCGACTCCTGTGCTGACCGAAATCGGCCGGGTCAGCGAGGTGGGCGACGGGATTGCCATCGTGACCGGCCTTGCCCGTGCGCTGTCCGATGAATTGCTGGAATTCGCGTCCGGTGTGCGCGGGGTCGTCTTTGATCTCGAACCCGACCGTCTGGGGGTTGTCTTGCTTGGCGCTTCCGACCGAATAACAGTCGGCGAAGGTGTACGGCGTACACGGCACGTTGTCAGCGTGCCGGTGGGACCGGCTCTGTTGGGCCGTGTCGTCGATGCGCTTGGCCGGGCCCGTGACGGAGACGGCCTGATCACCGCCGTTGCAAGGCGCCCGATCGAGGCGGAAGCTACCGAAATCCTCAACCGTTCCGCCATCACACGCCCGCTGGCAACAGGGATAAAGGCGATTGACGCGGCGGTGCCTGTGGGCTTGGGCCAACGCGAACTGATCGTTGGTGACCGGCAAACCGGCAAGACGTCGATCGCCGTGGACGCGATCCTCAATCAGCAGAAAACCGGTGTCATCTGCATCTATTGCGCCATCGGTCAACGCGGCGATGCGGTGGCCAAGGTCATCGGGGCCATCAAGGCTGGCGACATGACGCAGAACACCATCGTTATTTCTGCTGGGGACGAGGATCCGCCGGGCCTATCGTTCATCGCGCCTTTCGCCGCCATGACCATGGCTGAGTATTTCGCCGATCAGGGCCGCGATGTTCTTGTGGTGATGGACGACCTGACCCATCACGCGCGTTCTTATCGTGAACTGTCGCTGCTGCTGCGGCGTCCGCCAGGGCGCGAAGCCTTTCCCGGCGACATTTTCTATTTGCATGCCCGGCTCCTGGAGCGTGCCGGAAATTTCACGGAACAGGCGGGCGGCGGCTCGATCACGGCGCTACCGGTGGTCGAAACCCAAGCCGAGAATCTGTCCGCTTACATCCCCACTAACCTAATCTCTATTACCGACGGCCAAATCTATCTGTCGCCGCGACTGGTGCGGAAGAACCAGTTTCCCGCGGTCGATCTGGGGGTGTCGGTGTCGCGTGTCGGCGGCAAGGCGCAATTGCGCGCGTTTCGGGACGTGGCTGGCAACCTGCGGGTCACGCTTTCACAATTTGAAGAGCTGGAGGACTTTGCCCGGTTCGGTACGCGGCTCGACGATGCGACAACGGCGCGCCTGGCACGCGGTGCCGCAGTCCGCGCAGCCCTCAGGCAGCCCGAGCGCGATCCGATTGCGGCTGCCGAACAATTGGCGGTTCTGATCGCGGCTATGGAGGGGCTGTTTGATGGTCTGCCAGAGGCCGAAGCAATTGCCGCGATGGGACGTGTGAGAGCGGCTGCAGCAGGCGCGCTTGGCGATATTGCAACGCGGATCGCTGCCAATGAACCCCTGCGTGACGAAGACCGCGAGCGGATCATCGAACTTGCGCGCGGGGCGGGCGAGGCGATCGGAGGCGGAGATGGCCCAGACGCTTGAGATCCTTTCACACCGCACGGACACGCTGACCAGCATTCGCGGGATCGTTCACACGATGAAGACCCTGTCCGCCATCAACGCTTTGCCTTACGAACATGCCGCCCAGGCCATCGAAGTGTATCATCGGACCATTCTGGAAGGCTTCCGGGCGTTTGTTCACCACAACAGCGCGCTATTGCTTTCCACGAAAATACCAGCGAAGCGCGCGGTTGTTGTGTTCGGTTCCGATCACGGCCTGTGCGGAGGCTACAATGAACGGCTGGCTGACGAATTGTTCAAGCAGCTCGAAAGGCATGGCCCTGATGCGATCCCTGCTCGTGTTTTGTGTGTCGGCACACGGATGAAATATGCGCTGGTCGCGCGGGGCATTTTGACAGAGCAAACATCGTTGCCACCCGCGTCGGCCGATGGCATTGGCCGGCTTGCCGGCATTCTTGCCACCCAAATTGAGGACATCACGCGCCAATCAGGGCCGGATCCAATCGCAGTCGATCTTGCCTTTACAGAGCGGACCGCGGGTTCTGCGCAAGAACCTGTATTACGAAGGCTGCTGCCCCTCGATTCAAAAATGATTGCGGACCTTGTGGATCAACCATGGGTTTCGAGGTCCCTGCCTTGCTTCACGATGCCTGCCTCGGATCTGCTTGCCGAACTGGTTATTGGGCATCTTTTCTCAAGCCTCTTCCGCGCCTCGGCCGAGGCAATGGTGACCGAGAACGCCGCCCGGCTTGCCTTGATGCAACAGGCCGAACAATCGATCGATGACAGGCTTGAGGAACTGAAAGCAGAGACCAGATCAGTTCGGCAATCCGAAATCACAACTGAACTTCTCGACATCATCGCTGGGTTCGAAGCCCTGAGCAAGCGGCGCCCAAGGCCGGCGATGGCGTCAAATTATCCAACGCAACGTTGAATACCTCTGCTTCGAAAGAAAGGGCGAGCATTGTCGCGACCGCGATTTTCGGGCATCGGCGAAATCAACGACAAGTTCTTTATGCTATCTGTGTCATTCGAATTCACAATCCACTCAACTACCATCACGACAGGATGGACACGATTCTTCATGTCACTTAGAACTTAATTGTAAGAATACGCTGATTCGGCTTGGCCTGCCTCCGAGGTGTGATCCGGATTCAATGTTATTGCATGCTCGGCCCATTACGAGCCAACGAACGGTCGGAGCCTGGCATTCGTCAGTGACGACTTCACCAATGGACGCACGTTCTGCCAATCAGCCGATAAATGTCGCGGCAAAAAGCCCCCCGCCGGGTGCTTATGACCTGCCCGAATTTGGTAATGAGTGTCACGTGTTCTCGCGCGAACGGCTCCGAAGCGCGATGATCATCGACTAGGTCTTGTGGACTCTTGGGATTCTCAAGGGTGAGCAAATCCGATTCAAGACTGTCTTTTGGAGGCAGTCATGGGTGTATTGGATCGTCTGATCCTTCGGGATGAGCAGTGGGAGCGGATTTCGCCCTATATTATTGGTGACGATCGCACACGCGGCTCGTCTGGCCGGGACAACCGCATGTTTGTGGAAGCTGTGCTCTGGATTGTCCGCACTGGCTCGCCCTGGCGTGATCTGCCCGACGTGTTCGGCGATTGGAACAGTGTCTTCCGGCGGTTCAGCCGCTGGAGCCAGAAGGGCATCTGGTGGCGCATATTCGCGGTGATGTCGGACGATCCGGATTTTGAATACCTGATAGTCGATTCCATCATCATTCGCGCCCACCAGCACGCCGCTGGTGCAAAAAGGGGCTGGAGATCAAGCCCTTGGCCGTTCTCGCGGCGGCCTGAGCACCAAGATTCACATGGCTGTCCGTGGTCTGGGCTGTCCGGTCCACTTCACGTTGACTGCAGGCCAGTGGGGCGACGCGCCACAAGCCGAACTGCTGATCAAGGGGCTGCCAGCCGATGTCGTTATGGCCGATACCGCCTATGACAGCGACCGGCTGCGCAATCTCATTGCTGAAAAAGGAGCCATTGCGGTTATCCCGAACAACCCGTCACGTGCGAAAAAGTATCCGCTGGATAAACAGCTCTACGCCCAGCGCCACCTGGTCGAATGCTGCTTCTCAAGACTCAAGCAGTTCCGCAGGGTCGCGACACGCTTCGAGAAAACCGCAAGAAACTACCTCGCAGTCGTTACAATCGCCGCAATTGCCCTATGGATCAGATAACTGTCCACACTACCTAAAGGGTCATAGCGCCAAAGAGCGCGTATTTCCCGGATCAAAGATGCTAGGATTTCTACGAGTCGAGCGGTGCCTGAGTAAATGGTCATCTCAATTGCCACTTTTGTAGACCTGGCTATGATTGCGACACGAGTTATCTGAGGAAGATATGAGTCCCGCAAGATGAATACGCCTACACATATGATCATCGGCGGTGCACTTTGGGCAAAACAAGATAGGCCAGGATCGCTGATCGCTGCATTTGCGGGAGGCCTTGCCCCCGACCTGCCCATGATCGCCATGGTACTCTTTGCGACCAAAGTGACGGGAGTGCCGGCACAGGACGTGTACGGTATCCTTTATTTCTCTGATGGGTGGCAACGAGTCTTCGCCATCGATCACAGCTTCTTGGTTTGGGGACTTGTCTTGGCTGCCGGGTATCTGCTTCGCGTGTTTACACTGACCGCCTTTGCCGGGTCGGGACTTGCGCATGCGGCTGTGGATTTTCTGACCCACCACGACGATGCGCGACAGCAATTGTGGCCCTTCACCGACTGGAAATTTGCGAGCCCATTTTCATATTGGGATCCTGCATATTTTGGAAGTATTGTTGCGCCGCTCGAGGCGCTGCTCGTTTTCGTCTTGACAATAATGCTGGTATTTCAATTGCCACGCCTGTGGGAAAAGGCGTTGACCCTGGCAATTTCGGCTATATTCCTCGTACCGATCGTTGTGACTGGCGGATTTCATGGCCTGCACGGAATGTGATGAACTGTTCCATACAATAGCCCGTGCCGGATTTCTCCAAAGACCCAACAAAAAATCGGGGACAAGATTAGTCACGATGCTTTGGTCTCAATGCCGGAAATGTCCATACGGGTTTCCGGTAATATTTCTTTAAGAGCGGCAATAGAGTCCGCCAGCGTCAGATAGTCTATAATCGTTGCTAGACCGACTCGCGATACGTTGCCACTCATGATTGTGTTGAGGGTAGCCAGAATCATTGTCGCCGTTGCGTCAGCCTGATCGCCAGTCGTCACGCGCGCATACGCAGTTGGCATTCCATCGTCACACAAACCTTCCACAATCATACGCGTGCGGATTTGCCCAATTCCTGGAAACCGTGACAATTGCCGGGATAGCCATTGAGCATTGCGGGCAATCCAAGGCCCAAGCCCGAGGCTAAGTGCCCAACTCAGCGAACGGGTAACAAGAGGTGGGTCAATAGCCACAAAATACCTCCTACCTGATAAAGCGCCCGCTGGTTTTCCCGTCAATATCTCCCGTCCGGCGAAACCGAAACCAAGGGCAAGGCGCCCACTTTCAGAAGCATCAAAGACGAAGAGCCGTTGCAAGGCTCCCGCAGGCGTCTGCACCAGGCTTCCATTGTGGAAAAGCGAATAATTCGTGCCCGCGGTTGCTAGAAACCACTCTGTCGCCGCCGCTCCATAATGCCGGCCCAATCCCATCTCGATTCCGATATCAACGGCGTTAACATGTTCGTTCCGCGCAATAAACTCAGCCATCAAGTCGATCAGGCCCGGCGCCATGCCAACGCAGGTAATCAAAACGCCGCCGACATCGCGGCCTCGAATACCGTCGCGGAGGGCGTTTACATAAGCAGGAGAGGCCGAAGTCTCGAGAAATGTACAGCCATTTGCGACCATTTCGGCCACAAGTTCCGGCGGTGTTGCCTCCGTAAGGTTAACCACCAGCGCTTTGGGAGGGATCATCCTTGCCGCACCTTTGGTTCGGATATCGACAGTACGAAAGCAAAGGCGATCCGGATTCTGACCACCGGAATTTCTATCCGAGCGAGAGATGATAGTAATTGCAGCCTTCGTACGGTCCAAAAGGAGCGAGGTCAGACGGCTGCCAACATCACCCGCTCCCCCAATTAGCCAGATTTCAGGGCCAGCCCTTCTTTGCCCCTTTGGTGCAATTTGTGGCTCATTTGGAATGGGCATCACCTTCTGCTCCCATATGTTCCATCATCTCGGCGATCTGTTTGGGAACATCGTCCTTTGAGAACAGGCGCTGCTCCTCGGAATCGTGAACGAAAGCGATGATGTTGGCCAGTTCCTCGCCGGTAAACACGATCTGCTCACCGAGCTCATTTTGCTGCGCTTCAATCATCGCTGGGGCGCCGAGCCACATTCTGGCAACAAAATCAAAGGGGTTCATCGGCAATTCCATGAATTCAGCATCCAGTGCTGCGGCGTCTTCGCCGCCCACGCCGTTGACCGAGTGGCAGACAACGCAGCCTTTGGAAGCAAACAGTTTGCGCCCGGCAATTGCGTCCATCCGGGGCAAGAGCAGTCCGCCGGACATCATCGACATGTCCCGTTCAGTTTGCTGTGCATTGGCCGGCGACATGCCTGCCAATACAGTAGCCGTGATCATCAGTAGAGTTGCAGGTTTCATTGGGTTGCCTCCATTTTGGTTCAGTTTGAGTCTGAATAAACGGGATGCATCTAACGTCTCATGTCTCATGGGCTGCCGGAAAGCGGGCACTCGATGGGCGCGACAGTCCCCAGTATCTCCGAAGCGATTACGGGTATCACGGCCGTCTAATGTCCTCAGATACATTTCATTTTGTGAATCGCTCCTTCAGATTTTTGCACTACGTAGTCTGAGCGCATTAAGCACTACCGAAATTGATGAAGCGCTCATTGCAAAGGCCGCAAACATCGGGCTGATCAAAATGCCGAAAAATGGAAACAACAGACCGGCTGCTACAGGGACCCCGGAAGCGTTGTAGACGAGCGCGAAGAAGAGGTTCTGGCGGATATTTCCCATAGTGGCGCGTGCGAGGCGGCGGGCACGCACGATACCATCGAGATTACCCTTGACCAAGGTGATGCCGGCACTCTCTATAGCGACATCAGCGCCTGTGCCCATCGCTATCCCGACATCCGCCTGTGCGAGTGCCGGCGCATCGTTCACGCCGTCGCCAGCCATGGCGACTTTACGACCCTGAGCCTGCAACTCTTTTATGATTCGCGCCTTGTCCTCGGGAAGTACATCGGCGCGTATTTCGTCAATTCCGAGCTGCGCTCCGATTGCTTTCGCGGTCCGCTCGTTGTCGCCGGTCGCCATGATGATGCGAAATCCGAGCATACACAACGCTTTGAGCGCCTCTCGGGTCGTCTCCTTGACTGGATCGGCGACGCTGACAAGTCCGGCGACTGCATCGTCCAGCACCACAAACATAACTGTTTCACCTGCGTCTCTACGGGCATTGGCCTTTACTGCAAGGTCACCGCCGTCCAACCCCATGTCGGAAATCAGGGCGAGGTTGCCCAGGGCAACAGACCTGCCGTCAACCTTTCCCTTTACACCCTTGCCCGTCACCGCCTCAAAGTCGGTCGCATCGGTCATGTTAACATTTCGTTCCACGGCACCGCGAACGATAGCCTCGGCAAGCGGATGTTCTGAACCCCGTTCGAGCGATGCCGCAAGTCTGAGCACTTCCGCTTCATCGTGGCCGACTTCCGGCAGGACTGCGACCAGCTTCGGCTTACCCTCTGTTAGCGTCCCCGTCTTGTCGACGATGAGCGTGTCCACCTTTTCAAACAGCTCCAGCGCCTCAGCATTCTTGATTAGGACACCCGCCTGAGCGCCGCGCCCCGTCGCAGTCATAATGGACATGGGCGTGGCGAGGCCTAGCGCACAGGGGCATGCAATGATCAGTACTGCCACAGCCGCGATCAGCGCGTAGGACAATGCCGGCGCGGGTCCCCAGATCGCCCAGGCGATAAATGACAGAACAGCGATGCCAATGACCACCGGGACGAAGAAGCCCGCTACTTGGTCTGCATATTTTTGTATTGGCGCGCGCGAACGTTGTGCATTTGAGACCATTTGGACGATCTGGCTGAGCATAGTATCTGAACCGACACGTTTGGCCTCCATGATCATGCTGCCAGTGCCATTAATCGTGGCTCCGGTCAGCATATCGCCGAGTGTTTTTTCCACCGGTACCGGTTCCCCGGAAATCATGCTTTCATCAACCGACGAGCGCCCATCCACAACGACACCGTCCACAGGTACTTTGTCGCCGGGCCTAACGCGCAAGCGGTCTCCAACTTGCACATCTTCAAGTGGTATCTCCTCTTCAGATCCGTCCTTGCGGATCACCCTGGCAGTCTTCGCTGCCATATCCAGAAGAGCACGGATTGCTTTGCCGGTGCCCTCACGCGCACGGAGCTCCATTATCTGACCTAGCAATACGAGTGTGACGATTACTGCCGCCGCCTCGAAATAGACTCCAACATGGCCTTCGCTGTCTCGGAACCCTTCGGGGAAAATGGAAGGGAACAGCACTGCCACGATGCTGAAAAGCCAGGCCGCGAGCACTCCCATGCTGATTAGCGAGAACATATTGAGGTTCATGTGGCGGAAGGAATTCCAACCGCGCACCAGGAAGGGCCAGCCGCACCACAGGACAACTGGCGTCCCGAGCACTAGCTCGATCCACAGTGTCATGCGCTCGCCAAAGATGTCGCGCACGCTGCCGAACCCCAGATAGGGTCCCATCGTAAAAACCAGCAACGGGATCGTCAAAACGGTACCAACCCAGAACCGACGAGTGAAATCCACCAGCTCAGGGTTAGGCCCGTCCTCGGCCATCGCCGCAGTTTCCAATTCCAGTCCCATACCGCAAATCGGGCACGAGCCGGGACGGGTTTGACGTACCTGTGCGTGCATGGGACATGTATAGACCGCGCCAGAATGGTTCGCAGGCACTGTGTCATACTTCCCGTTCATGGCGGCAGGGCGGTGTGTATGCGCGTGCTGGGAATGTTGATCACTGTGCTTATGATGATGGCCGGACGACCCCGCAACCTCCCCCTCTGGCACAAGGTGCATGCCGCATTTCGGGCAGTCGCCGGGGCCTGCCTGCCTGACTTCAGGATGCATCGGGCAGACGAACCACTTCGGAGAGCCTGCAGGTGAAGAATGGGCGGCGGCAGCAGCGGTGGGATGATGATCTGGCATGGAAGCACCTACATTTTGTGTTGACGGTAAGCGATACCGTTAGCGGACTGCAGTTCCCGGACATATGTTACGATTTTCGCGACATCATCCCGACTGACTTGCGCCTGGGCGGGCATATCGCCATAGGGCCAATGATGCTGACGCACCCCGTTTTGGACCGCAAAGAAAAAAGCGTCGTCGGAATGGTGGCCTGGATTATATATGTCATGAATAAAGGGTGGCCCTTTTTCGGTACCAAGGGCGTTTTGCCCATGACAGGCGGCGCAGGTTTTGTTGAACAGGGCCTCCCCTTCCTGCGCGGCCGCTGACAACGTTGGCTCGACAAATTGACTGGCAATCGATCCAGACATAGGGGCACTTGACGGCGCGAATGTCTTGTATAACCCGACCACTGCGGCGATACCGAAAAACCCGAGAACCAGGTTTCTCGCCATATTGCTTGATTTTTTCAAGAGTTCTGCTCCGTTATAGATGTGCTAAGTATCGATTGCATCTCGTGCGCCACTAATGTTGCGACCGATACACCGTTTGACGGGTGCGGTATGGTGTCGGTAGTAACCACTTGGGCGGCACCCGCAGCAAGAATGTCTTCATATGCGCTGCCTGCAAATACCGCGTGAATGATGATGCAAACCGGTGGGCGGGTGCCTGTAGCAGCAAGCCGTTCGATGGCGCGCACCATGGTCCGGCCCGAAGAGGCAATATCGTCCAGGATAACCGGTGTACCCTGATGCAGCGTGATACTCCTCGGCACACTGACTTCAACACTCTTGTCGCCCGTTCGAGTCTTGCGCAAGACTTCGTAGGGCCGATCGGCCAGCCTCGCCACCTCAGCCACCCATTGCTGGCTTTCACTATCGGGGCCTAAAAGAACGGCGTCAGGCAGGTTCGCCCTGATCCAGTCTGCGAGCAGTGGAGCTGAGGCCACACGGATCGTTGGCATCGGAAACACTTCGTCGAGCCGAGCGATACGATGTAGATGCGGATCGACTGTCATCAGCCAATCGAAACTTTCGCCGAGAAACTTTGCGAAGAGTTGCGCACTGACTGCTTGACCAACTTGAAATCGGCGATCCTGACGCATGTAACCGAGATAGGGCGCGATTAGCCCGACACGACGTGCGCCCATTTCCCGCGCTGTTGTCGCGGCAAAGCGCAGCGGTAATGCAAACCGGTCAGGGTCGCGGAGGGTGGCGAGCAGCGCAATATCGCTTCCATCCAGATCACCTGGCAGGGTCAAGAGGCTCTCGCCATCGGGGAAACGGTGCCAGTCGAGATGACGTAACTCGCCGCCAAGTTCTGGTGCAAGCGCTTGCGCGAGCGACAACATCTCAGGGAAGGGGATCAGGATCATTTTGCCGCCTCCGAAAGCGTCAGGACATTGGAGTGGCTTTCCGCATAGCCGGCCGAATAAGCAAGTTCGCCGGGTGTCTCGGCATGGATTTCATAGAGCGGTTGCCCCTTGATGACCTGGTCGCCAGTTCGTGCAAGCAACCGAACACCAGCGCTCTTTTGGCGGGGTGCGCCGGCCAGTTTTGCGATCCGGGCAATCAGGCGGTTGTCGATAGCGATAAGTTGCCCCGATACCCCTGCGGTTATTTCGATGCGATGCGCTGCAGCGTCAGGTTCGCGGAATCCACCTTGCGCGGTACAGATAGCCAAGAACTTAGCTTCTGCGGCCCCGCTATCAAGAAGCGCTTCTGCCTCTCTGCGGCCCCGCCCGGCGCGGGCACCGGGTGCTAGATCGAGGAGTTTGCCTGCCAAATCTAGCGCGCGTCCGCGCAAATCCAGCGGCGCTTCCTGCGCGCGCCTGAGTACAGCCAACACGTCCCGTGCCTCGAGCGAAGGGCCGATGCCACGTCCAACCGGGGAGGAGCCGTCACTTTGATGCAGCGTAACATTGAGGCCGATTGCCGCTCCCACCAATTTCAGTCTTACGCCCAGCGCCGCGGCGGCCTCGGTTGAGCGGACCTTGGCTGTTGGACCCACCGGCATGTCGATAAGCACGTGCGTTGCGCCGACTGCCGCCTTTTTGGACAACACACTCGCAACCATTTGTCCGGTGCTATCGAAATCGAGTGGCCGTTCGATGCGAATGAAATGATCATCGGCAGGACTGAGGTTCAACCCGCCCCCCCATACGATGCATCCACCTTCGAGCTCTACTACCTTTCGCAAAGCGTCGGCGTCGAGCGCCACGGGCGCCATTACCTCCATCGTATCTGCGGTTCCGGCAGGTGACGTAATCGCACGGCTCGAGGTTTTTGGAATAAGCTGCCCTGCTGCGGCTATTATGGCAACGACAATGGGCGTCGTCCGATTTCCTGGCAGGCCGCCCACGCAATGCTTATCAAGAACCACTGCTCCGCCCCAGTCAAGCGTTTCGCCTGCAGTCTGCATGGCACGGGTCAAAGCTACTGTCTCGCTCTCACTCAGGCGGTCACCTGCACAAGAGGTGATGAAAGCGGCAAGGTGAAGATCCGAAAGCCGATTGTCGAGTGTGTCTTGGATGATGGCAGAAAAGCTGTTCTGATCAAGACGGCGGCCGTAAGCCTTGGCGCGTATGGACGAGGCAGAAAAAGGCACGTCGGCATGGGAAAAATGCCCGCGGGCACCCAGCTGCGCGCCCAGCGCCTCCCAGCCCGAAGTTGAGAGCGCAGCCTCGTCGACCGCCAACCACCCGCCTCGCGCCACCACATTCAACGTCGCGATTATCCAGCGGTCACTCAGATCAATACGAATACGTGCTTGGGCTGAGAAGCCCTCCGCACGGCAAATATGGCAATCCTCGTTCATGTAAACGACTGCCTGACGATACGTATCAATACCCGATGGGATGAGTGACAGGGTGTTGGTCATCGGGGTCGATCCAGATTGACGGTTTCTAGGTGTTCCGGGGCACGCACTTTCCAGCTCAGTTCGTCTTGAACGCGCGATCGCAAGGTATCCGACGCGGATGGTTCCCCGTGCGTCAGATAGGTCATTTGAGGCGGACGGTCAGCGTGGCGCATCCAGTCAAGTATTTCACCTACATCAGCGTGGCCTGAGAACGCAGTCAACTGAACCACTTCAGCTTCAATTGCGAATTCACGCCCAAACATTTTAAGCGTCTTGGCACCCTCGGCTAGCGCAGCGCCACGCGTACCGCCCGCTTGAAAGCCTGAGAGCAAGATTGCGTTGCGCCGGTCGCCGCCGAAGCTTGCGATATGATGCAAAATGCGCCCTCCAGTCAGCATTCCGCTGGCAGAAACGATGATCATTGGTCCCTGGCGGGTGTTCAGTTCCTTTGATTGCTCGACCGAGTTAACTCGCTCGGCGATATCGAACATCGCCTTGCAATCTTCCCATGTGACATGATGCTCTTCGTGGTGACGGTGGTAGATGGCAGTGGCGTTAACCGACATCGGACTATTCAGGAAGACCGGAACGTGGGGGATTTCACCGCGTTTCATCAGCCGGGCTACATGATAGAGAATTCCCTGAGCGCGTCCGACAGCGAAAGCGGGAATCAGCACCGTACCCCCGCGGGCAAAAGTGCGCTTTAGAAATGGGGCGAGTTCGGCTTCCGCGTCGATTTTCGCGTGAGCCCGGTTGCCATAAGTTGACTCGCAAACCAGTACATCTGCACCGTGAAAAGGCTCGGGGGGGCCATCATCGGATCGGCTTGGCGACCAAGGTCGCCACTGAAGTGCACAATTCTGTCGCCAAGTTCCAACCGGATCTGTGCGGCACCAAGCAGATGGCCAGCAGGGATAAAAGTGGCAGTGATGCCGTCACCAAGATCGATCCGCCGTCCGAAAGGGTGCGGGGTCAGTCTTTTGAGTGCGGCTTTAGCATCGTTCAGCGTATAAAGAGGGGTCGGGTTTTTATGTTTGGCGTATCCTTTGCGTTTCGCGTAGCGCGCCTCTTCTTCCTGGATATGTCCGCTGTCAGGCAGGATCAGACCGCACAGGTCTTCGGTAGCCTGAGTACAATGAACCTTTCCGGAAAAGCCAGCACGAACAAGTGCTGGAAGATAGCCGGAATGATCCAGATGAGCATGAGTGAGAAGAACGGTGTCGATCGACGCGGGACGTACCGGAAACGGTTTGCGATTGCGATCTCGAAGAGACTTGAAGCCTTGAAACAATCCGCAATCGACAAGAATGCGGCGCTTCCCCGCTTCGACCAGATACCGCGAGCCAGTGACGGTCCCTGCAGCACCGAGGAAACGAAGCGATTTCTTATAGTTTGCTGACATCATCTTGGTCCTCTTCGATGCAACGCTACCCAATGATAACCGTGCCGGATGACGCCAATCGATAGGGCGGGACAACCAGGTTTTTTGGCGCTGGACCCTTTCGAATGCGTCCGGATGTATCATAATGAGACCCGTGACAGGGACAAAACCAACCACCCCACTGACCTTGCGGATCACCCTTCCGTTGCCCTAAAGGCACACACCCCAAATGCGTGCAAATACCAACAACGATTAACCATTCAGCGTCTTGGACCCTTTCGCTGTCCGTTTGCGGGTCGCGCAATTCGGCTGAATCATCTGCAACGGCGGAAGCAATCTGGGAAGGTGTACGTCGGTCGATAAAAATTGGTTGGCCGCGCCATTTGACAGTTACGCGCTGTCCCACCTCGATAGACCCTAGCGATACTTCAATGCTAGCTTGCCCCAGGACGTCGGCCGATGGGTTTAGGCTATCGATAAATGGCCACATCGCCGCAACTACACCAACTACACCCGCAGTTCCGGTCGCCACATAGAGAAAATCACGTCTGCTCGATTTTGCTTTGTCGTCCCAAATTGTGGACATACCCGTTTTCCTTTTTCTTTAACTATACTCACTGTTAAAAGTGCGAATGATCAAGCAATTTTGCAAATTCTGTTAGAGTTATTATGTAGTCTTTGACTATAATTATCTCAATATTAAATTGGTGAAATATTTAGATAGCTATTGCATGTCGTATTTGTAATATGGAATCTTCATGATTCATCGCGAAGAATCGTCGAAAAGGCAATAATATTCTAATTACTGTAAAATCTAATCGACAAGGCCATAATGATTGTCTGTCCATTTTGGATAGGTGCTGGCCAAAGGTCGAGTTTAGCCGCTCATAATTTGGTTCCCGTCATCACCCATTGTTTCGTTTGAATCATCGCTCCTCAAACCTAATTGGCCTTCTGCTGACGATCCGTTGATGTCTGCTACTGCGCACCTTGGCTGTGATCGGCCTGTGCTGTTGCAATGTCCGTCCAATTTTTCCTTGGAACCGTGTTCGGTTTAGTTCGCAGGTTTCAGATCCATGATGACCTCCTTTGCTGTGGGTTTCACGCTTTAGACGTTGCTGGTGGCAAACCATTACAGATTGACCGCAATCGTTCGTTGGCCCGCTCTCAGAGCGGTAACAAGGGGAATGCTGCCGACCTCTGAAAGCGGCTAGGCCTGCGACAGGCGGTTTGCGCGGGGACGGAGCAAACCAGACGTTCGTGATGACGCAAACCAGTCAGGGGCTATTTCAAACGGTTCATTCAATGATGCAAACCCAAAGAACCGTTTCCCATACCGGCAAAAGCGCAGTATGGCGGCCAGGAATTGACTGGCAATGATTGACCCAGTCTTGGTCGGAACTGACCGCCGCAATACCGACCTCACCAGTCTGCACAATCCCAAGAGCTTGTGCGTACGGGACGCCATCTTTCAAACGAAAGTCGAATTCCGCCGAAAGCACAAACATCGGCACTGCGGTGCCAGAGCGAACATGCCCGTGACAAAAAGGCAATATTGTTCAGACAAGCTTTCGACAGGAGACGCCTTTTCTGTCTCTTCATGCAAACAATTCAGGCAGGATCGTTCTTGTGATCCAGGTCAATTGGGCACTCCTTAGAAAAACACCGCCGACGTCTTCAGGACCGGGTTGTAGCTCCCACCCATCTTCGATTGTAGTTGGCGCCGGCACACGGCCCGTTCTCAGATCCCATAATAAGCCCAGGTAGGTGCAAGCCCCAACTGCAGGTGCACATTTTGCACTCCCTGCACATTCTCGATGGCAACACGGATCGCGTTTTCTTCTGCCCGACTGTCTACCAAGCCACTCACGGATACTTTTCCGTTTTCAACCGAATAGTTAATGAGATTGGACCACGCGACTGGCACTTCCTTCAGCGCAGCGTCAATTCTGATACGCAATTCACGATCATCGTCTGACGGCTCAGGAAGTCCGCGTTGGTCAGCCCTGGACAGGGCGTGGAGCAGGTTTGCGCGGCTCACTATTCCGACCAGCAGGCCTCCACGCAACACCGGGACGCGCTTGATTCGATGTGTCTCAAGGAGTTTCGCAATTTCACTGACTGGCGTTTCTTCATCTACCGATAAGACTTTTCGCGTCATGACGTCCGCGACGTGTTGACTACGCAGTTTGACGAATTCCTCGACGTTTTCAGACGCTCGAGCGAAAATCTCGAGCCACCACGATCGGCGTACGTCGCCCGTATTGCGGACCCTTCGCATCAGATCCCCCTCGCTAATGAGGCCGATCACCTCTCCCTCAGCATCCAGCACAGGTAAGGCGCTGACGTGATGAGCGAGCATCAGACGCACTGCCTCCTCAACAGTTTCATTGGATGAGAGCGAGATCACCGTCGTTGTCATGATGTCTTTTGCGAGCATGTGGAATTTCCTTTTCAAGTTCGCGGCGGCGGTATTCCCCACCGTTATCAGCGCGGGCGGGGACAGGGCACACTGCATCCGAGCCGGACTTCGTTACTTTTTGGGGCGCTCCGCGACGATTGCGGTCCAAAATGCCTCTTGTAGCTTTAAGGACAAGCCGTCATGCGCCCGAAGCATCCTTGAAGGCGCCTTCTAGCGGGAGAGTTTCGAGCGCACATCAGACAGGCTCCTCCTGCCGGTTCAGAAGGTCCGGTTTTCGACCAGTCAGTAGTGTCAACGCGAAATCGACCGCAACGTCTTGGCGCAAACCAGCCAGCAAATAGGCACCGTCCCCCACATCGATCCCAAGCGATCCGGCAGCGGCGTCCAAGGTCTGGCCGCGTTCCTCGACGCTTTGAAACATTGCCCGTGCCAGGGGTGCATCGTCATAATTCGTGCATTTCGCACATCGGCACGCCATCTGGCTTACAAGCGCAGATAGTTCCGCATCGGTCGCACGCAAACTGCCTCGTTGCCGAATCCGAGCCTCTGTCTTCTGTCCCATCGAATACTCCCGCGTTGTCACCCAAAGGGCAGGTTCACATAGGGAGACGTCGCAGAGCGACTATTCTTACACGGTTGGGCGGATATGGTCGGACGGCTTGATTTCTGTAACGCAACTCGAGCCGTGTTCTTCGTTCTCGCAGCCTTCTGGCGCGCAATAACAGTCGTTGCGGGAAGTTTCGCAACACGTGCCGCAATGTACGACGAGTGCTTCGCGTAGCGCCATACGGGCCCGGTGCAAGCGCACGCCCAGCGCGTTACGGCTAATCTTCAAATCTGCAGCGACAGCAATGCGATCATCCTCACCAAAGTCGACCCGCTGGATCAATTGGGCATCGGTGGGGCGGAGATCCGAGATCAATCCACCCGGGCAAGTGCAAAGTTTGCCCAATTGTTCGGGGGCCTCTTGTATCCACGCCGCGGGCTCGCGGGCGACAGCGTCGGTCAAGCGGTTCAGCCGTTTCGACCTCCGGTAGTGATCGTTCAGGGTCGAGCGCAAAATGGCATAGAGCCAAGCATCCATACGGTCTGCTTCGCGCAGTTGATCTTTGCGAGCGAGCACCCGAATGGAAAACTCTTGCAACACGTCCTCCGCATCGGCCCGATTGCCGAGACGTTTCATCAAAAAACCGAAGAATGCACTACGCCCTTCCAGCAAAGAATGCTCAGGTCCTGCATCCAGGTTCAATGTCTTAGCTTTTTCCTTTTTGACCATTACAATACCGTCTTTCGCATTTTGAGGCTTGTTACGACTCCGATTTACACCGCGAAATATGATTGCACATGACGGTTGAACGGTAGGATAGGCGGACTGGCACAGCCCACTATTATCGACCCGTGTTCGACCGATGCTGTTTCTACGTCAGGAAGACGAAGGGGCGACAACTTCATAACCCGCATCGCGGATCGCCACCGAGATCGCACGGTCGGTTAGAAAGCTTTCTACCGAAACAGTGTGCGAAGCCACCTCGCACAAAACGCTTGCTGTTGGGTCAATTGCCTTGATCGCATTTTCGATTGCTGCAGTGCAGTGTCCACAACTCATGCTTGGGATATAATAGCTCGTCATGTCTTTCTCCTTCATTCAACCGTTCACATGAGTGCTTCCAGTACGGGAAGGTCAAGGGCCAAACAAAAACAATCTGACAGGCTTGACCTTCCAGCGAGTGGAAGCTCTAGCTATGTTGCGAGCTATAAGGAGATCTTCATGCCCGCCACACAAAATCTGCGGCTTTCTGTCCAGAACATGTCATGCGCATCCTGCGTCGGGCGAGTCGAACGCACGCTATTGGCTATCCCCGGTGTTGAAGAGGTTAATGTGAACCTGGCGGCCGAGACTGCACTGATCCGGCTTGGTTCTTCCGCGGTCATCCCAGATGTTGTCGAGGCGCTGGAACGAGCTGGTTATCCCGCCCGGACCCGGAGCATCCGCCTGAATGTGTCGTCCATGTCCTGCGCGTCGTGCGTGGGACGTGTGGGCCAAGCACTTGCGGCAGTGTCTGGTGTGCTCAACGTAAACGTCAATCTCGCGACGGAGACCGCGAAAGTGACCGTTGCAGAGGGTGTGGTCGAATTGTCAGACTTGCTGAAGGCGGCCGCAGATGCAGGCTACCCTGCCCAGAGCGCAGACGACTCGGTGATCGAGGACCGCAGCACCCGCAAGGAAAGCGAGGCGCGGGAGTTTGCCAAAAGGACAGCGTTCGCTGCGGCAATCGCGCTTCCCGTCTTCTTGCTGGAAATGGGTGCGCATATTGTGCCGGGCATGCACGAACTTATCGGGCGAGCGATCGGGCATCAAACCAGCTGGATGATCCAATTCGTTCTGACTACTATCGTACTTGCATGGCCTGGCCGCCATTTCTACACAGCAGGTTTTCCAGCCCTCCTGAAGGGCGCACCAGACATGAACAGCCTCGTCGCAATGGGAACTGGGGCAGCCTATCTCTATTCCATCGTCGCACTCTTTGCCCCCTCTTTGCTGCCCGATGGCACGCGGGCCGTCTATTTTGAGGCGGCAGCGGTGATAGTGGTGCTGATCCTACTGGGACGATGGATGGAGGCGCGCGCCAAGGGCCGAACCGGTGCTGCCATCCAGAAGCTAATGGGGTTGCAGGCACGGACAGCGCGGGCTCTTGTGGACGGCGAACCGCAGGACGTGCCCATCGAGAGGATTCGAACCGGTGACATTCTTGTGGTGCGCCCCGGTGAACGCATCGCAGTGGACGGCGAGGTGACCCAAGGCAGTGCCCATGTGGATGAAAGCATGATCACCGGGGAGCCGGTTCCTGCAAGCAAAGTACCCGGCGATCCCGTCACTGGTGGAACAGTCAACGGTGCCGGCAGCTTTCAGTTCCGCGCCACACGCGTTGGTGCCGAGACGACGCTGGCGCAGATCATTCGAATGGTCGAGGAGGCCCAGGGGGCCAAACTGCCGATTCAGGGTATGGTGGATCGGATCACACTTTGGTTCGTACCTGCGGTGATGGCGCTCGCAGCGTTCACGGTGCTGGTCTGGATGGTCGTCGGGCCGTCGCCCGCACTTTCCTACGCACTGGTGGCAGGCGTATCTGTGCTGATCATCGCCTGTCCCTGCGCGATGGGCCTGGCCACGCCCACCTCGATCATGGTTGGAACCGGCCGCGCGGCGGAAATGGGAGTGCTGTTCCGCAAGGGCGATGCATTGCAACAATTGACCGGCGTGGACGTGGTCGCGCTCGACAAGACCGGCACGGTGACCGAGGGCCGCCCGGAATTGACCGACCTCGTGTTGGCCGATGGCTTCGAACACGGAGAGGTGTTGGCGTTGGTCGCGGCGGTCGAGGCACGCTCGGAACATCCTATCGCTGAAGCGATCGTACGCGCTGGGCGTGCCGAAGGGTCTGTTTCGCAGGACGTCCAAGGCTTCGAGTCCATCACGGGCTATGGTGTGCGGGCACGTGTTGCCGGTCGGGAGATTCTGGTCGGTGCGGATCGGCTGATGACCCGGGAGGGGCTTTCCGTTGGCGCACTCGCGGATGCCGAAACGCGCCTTGCCGTTAGTGGGCGAACGGCACTGTACGTCGCGGTGGACGGGCTGGTCGCCGCCGTAATCGGAGTTGCGGACCCTGTTAAACCGGCCAGCCGTGCAGCAGTCGCCGCCCTCCACAATCTGGGCCTGAAAGTCGCCATGATAACCGGTGACAAGCGCGAGACAGCAGAAGTCATTGCCCGCGAGACTGGCATCGATCACGTAATCGCCGGGGTGTTGCCCGACGGCAAGGTGGAAGCGTTGGACGAGCTACGCGGCGCCAAGATGCGGATTGCCTTTGTCGGGGACGGTATCAACGATGCGCCGGCATTGGCCCATGCGGACGTGGGCATCGCCATCGGTACAGGTACAGACGTTGCGATCGAGTCAGCCGACGTCGTCCTGATGTCAGGTGACCTGCGTGGCGTGGTCAATGCCTTTGAGATTTCCGACCGCACCATGCGCAACATCCGTCAGAATCTGTTTTGGGCTTTTGGATACAATGTTGCCCTCATTCCCTTAGCAGCAGGAGCGCTATTTCCCGTCTTTGGCTTGATGCTGTCGCCGGTGCTGGCTGCCGGGGCGATGGCTCTCAGCTCGATCTTCGTGCTGACGAACGCTCTGCGCTTGCGTTGGGTCAGGCCGGCAATGGATGAATCCAATTTAATAGATTCAGGTGTTGAGAGGGCTGTCCCCGCTACCCTCGTTGTCGCTGAATACGGAGGAAAGGTGCAATGAATATCGGAGATGTCGCTATCCTGTCGGGGCTGCCTGCCAAGACGATCCGCTATTACGAGGATATAGGTCTCGTGAAGCCCTTGCGCAGTTCGAACGGCTATCGCACCTTCTGCGAAAGAGATGCACACAGGTTGGCCTTCCTGGGCCGCGCGCGTGCGCTTGGATTCAGTATAGAAGATTGCCGTAGTTTGCTCGCACTTTATGGAGATGAGAAACGCGCCAGTGCCGAGGTCAAGGAGATCGCCGAGCAGCATCTCCAACGGATCGACAAAAAGATCGCAGAACTGACGGAAATGCGGGTGACGCTTTCGTTTCTTGTTGACGCCTGCACGGGTGATCATCGTCCGGATTGTCCAATACTAGCCGACCTGGCTATGAAACAAAGCGACGAGGAACAACCAAACCAATAAGCTTAGAGTCGGTCCGGAAAGTTGTTCATTTTGAACAGAGCCTTCGCAGCATGAGGCGGATAGACGCGAGTTTGAGAAAGGCGAGCGCGTTGCGCGACAGGTTCTCGAAGTCCTTGGCTAGCCTGCGGCATCGCCCAAGCCACGCGAAAGTCCGTTCGACCACCCAGCGTCTCGGCAGAACCTCAAAACCCTTGACGATGTCGGATCGCTTGATGATCTTGATCGCCAGCCCGGGCATGGCCTTCTTCTGACCCTTGGCGAAGACAGGTCCCTGATAGCCACCGTCCGCAAAGAGTTTCTTCAAAAACGGATAGCGCCCGAACAACGTCTTGATGACCAGCAGACCGCCGTCGCGGTCCTGGATGTCGGCTGGATGAACCAGCGCATGCAGCAGCAGACCTACCGTGTCGACAAGGATATGCCGCTTCTTACCCTTGACCTTCTTCCCCGCATCATACCCGCTCGGGTCGATACAAGCCCCCTTTTTCCGCGCCTTTGACGCTCTGGCTGTCGATGACCGCCGCCGTCGGGCTAGCCTCGCGTCCCATCGCCTCGCGGCATTTCACATAAAGCTCCTGATGAATACGGCCGAGTGTGCCGTCCCAGTTCCAAAGGTCGAAATAGCTGAACAGGGTGCTCTTCGGCGGCAAGTCCTTCGGAACAGCCCGCCATTGGCAGCCGGTGCTGAGAACATAAAGCAGGCCGTTAAGAACCTCGCGCACATTGACCTCACGCCTGCGGCCACCCCGCTTGGCAGGAGGTATCAAAGGCTCGACCAGCGCCCATTCCG
The DNA here is from genome assembly GCF_026619415.1 of Hoeflea algicola. NCBI lineage: Bacteria > Pseudomonadati > Pseudomonadota > Alphaproteobacteria > Hyphomicrobiales > Rhizobiaceae > Hoeflea > Hoeflea algicola. Next base: position 203,595 of record NZ_JAOVZR010000003.1, on the reverse strand, counting down.
CATCCGTCAGATCGCTGGGATAGCGCAGACCATCCCGATTGTATTTCCCACGGTTCGCTTTCGTCCACATAGCCTCCATCCCATCGTCGAATCAAATCAACGGCATCGAATCACAAACGATTCATATCATTCAACTTCTTTGCGGACCGACACTTAAAAGGGGTCAGCAAAGTTGGCTTGGATAGTCGTGTTTGCAGTACTGCTATTCGGATTGAGCGGGCTCGTCCATGTTCGCGCTATGAGCCTCGTGATGGCGGTCACCAAACAGATCTCTCTTTCGCGGTCTGGCAATCTTCTATTTGCCCTATATTCTCTGGCGACTGCCCACATCCTTGAAGCAGGACTCTACGCTGTTGGGTTCAACTTGGGCGAGATCATGGGCATCGGTGGTTTTGCTCAAGGGAATGTCAGTTCTTTTATGGATGTCTTCTATTTCTCCGTTGTCAATTACTCGTCATTGGGGCTTGGAGATATTTATCCCACGGGTCATTTGCGTTTTCTTGCAGGCATTGAAGCACTGAACGGCTTCCTGCTGATTAGGGGCTGTTGACGTTTACCGTGTGTGAATGAGCGTTGCGGCAATTGAGATGAAGGCTTTGAAACTCTGGTCGGTTTTGCAAGAGCGCATTGCTATCCCTCTGTTTTCCTTCAGTTTGCCAAAGTAGTTTTCGATCAAATGCCGCCATTTGTAGGTTTCCTTGTCGAACTCTGCCGGGAACCTCCGGTTGGATTTTGGCGGTATGACCGGGGTTATGCCGCGATCCAGCAGGCCATTGCGCAGCCAATCCGCGTCAAAGGCCCTGTCCGCCAGCAAATATCCGGCGGACAAGCCGCTGATCAACGCATCGGTCTCGCGCAGATCATGAGCTTGGCCTGGCATCAGACAGAAATCGACGAGATTACCGAGCGCATCCGTCAGAGCCAGTATCTTCGACGTTATGCCCCCCGAGAGCGTCCAATGGCCTGGCAAAGAGTCCCCCTTTTGCGCCTTGTCCTGAACGATGGACCTTGACGATCGTACCGTCGATCATCGCGTATTCCAGGTCGGTGTCTGAGGCTAATACCTTGAACATACGATAGAAAGCATCCGCTTTGACCCATCTGCGGAACCGCTTGAATACAGAATTCCATTTGCCAAACTCACCCGGCAATTCGCGCCATTGCGCGCCCGTGCGGACGATCCAGAGGACTGCCTCCACGAAAAGCCGTGGGTCACGTCCGGTTTGTCCGGGATCGGTGGTTTTACCCAGGCAGTAAGGTTCGATGATCGCCCATTGCGAATTGGATAGGACTCTTCGGGTCAAGGTTGCTCTCCTCCGTTTGCAACCTTGAATCAGAAGTCAGGTGATTTGGGAATCCCGAACGTCAACAGCCCCTAGTTGCTCGGCTTCCACCATCTTTCACGTCGTCACGAGAGATGCAGATTAAGAAGGCAACGCTTGTTGGCTTGTTTTTTTGGAACCTTCCAGCGCTGGAAGGTCGTTTATTCACTACCTTTTTGACAACCTAGTTGAAGGAGTGAGCTATGTCATATTGGAGATTCGCCGCGATGATCGCGACCTCGACGGTCGTGATGTTCGGATTAATGTACCTCAACACCTACCTTGTTTCCCACATTTTCTGGTCAGAGACCCGCGCCTACATGGCGCTTTTGATGGGCGCGGCAATGGCGATCATCATGCTGGGTTTCATGCTGTCGATGTACTCCAGAAAAGTGATCAATGCCGCAATCTTCGGTGCTGCGGTCATCGGTAAGCGGTGTTCTGCCCCCACGTTGCCCTGTCATCGCTGATCTGTGATCGGCTTCCATGGATTAGCGAGGGGAGTTTCTCCATGGACACTACACTGGAGATACTGACGACTGGGAAGACCGGGCGTGAGCGACATCGCCGTTGGCCTGATGAGATGAAGGCCAGGATCGTTTCCGAGAGCCTGAGGCCAGGCGTGACAGTGAACGAGGTTGCGGGCCGCTATGGGCTGCAGCCGAACCGCCTGTCGTCGTGGCGCACGATGGCACGGCAGGGCAAGTTGGTGTTGCCTGCGCCCGAAGATGCGATGGAATTCGCAGCGATGGTCGTTGAGACCCCTGCCGCCGAACCGCCGGCCAAAGAAGTCAGCCGTCCCGAGATCATTGTCGGCCCTGTCACGATCCGCCTGGAGGAAGGTGCATCGACCGCTCGGGTCGTGGCTGTTGCACGTGCGCTTGCGACCTCGGCATGATCTTTCCATCAAACCGCGTACGGATCATGGTGGCGACGAAGCCTGTGGACTTCCGCAAGGGCCATGACGGCTTGGCTGCGCTGGTGAAGAACGAGTTGCGCAAAGACCCGTTCACTGGAACGGTGTTCGTGTTCCGGTCACGCAGGGCGGATCGGTTGAAGCTGATCTACTGGGATGGCAGCGGTCTTGTGATGGCCTACAAGCGACTGGAAGATCACACCTTCACTTGGCCGGGTATCAGAGATGGCCTGATGACATTGGGCCATGCTCAGTTCGAAGCGCTGTTTGCGGGTCTCGACTGGCGACGCGTTCGTTCCGTGGAAACGAGAGCACCGGAGGCCATCGAATAGCTGCGGCACGATGACTCAGGGCTGCAAATACCAAAGGCAATTCGAAGCGGGATTTGGTAGATTCCGGCCATGCTGAACGCCGCCGATCTTCCCGATGATGTTGCCGCCCTGAAGGCGATGCTGATTGCGGCGCAGGCACGCGAGGCAGGCAAGGACGCGCAGATTGTCCGCAAAGATGAGCGGATCGAACGGCTGGAGAAACTGGTTGCCGCCTTCAAGCAAACGGCCTTCGGGCGCAAGTCCGAGAAGACCGATCCCGACCAATTCGATCTGGCACTTGAAGACCTGGAAACGGCAATGGCCGCGATCCATGCCGAGGATGAGGCGGACGCCCCCTCGGGCAAGCGGTTCACCAAGCCACGAGCGACCAATCGCGGCTCTCTTCCAAAGCATCTTCCTCGCGTCGAAGAGGTGATCAAGCCGGAAAGCCTGGTCTGCGCCTGCGGCGGTTGCCTGCATTGCATTGGTGAGGATGTCTCCGAGCGGTTGGACGTGATTCCGGCCCAGTTCCGCGTCATCGTCATCCGTCGCCCAAAATATGCCTGCCGCGCCTGCACCGACGGCGTCATTCAGGCCCCAGCTCCTGCACGTCTGATCCAGGCTGGGTTGCCGACGGAAGCAACGGTAGCTCATGTGCTGGTGTCCAAATATGCTGATCATCTTCCCTTGTATCGGCAGGCTCAGATCATGAGCCGCCAGGGCATTGATCTCGACAGGTCCACACTTGCCGATTGGGTCGGCCGGGCCGCCTTCGAATTGCGTCCCGTCTTTGATGCGCTGATCTCCGACCTGAAACGCTCGACCAAGCTCTTCATGGACGAGACCCGTGCCCCTGTCCTCGATCCCGGTTCCCGTAAAACCAAGACTGGATACTTTTGGGCACTGGCCCGTGATGACCGTCCATGGGGCGGTGGTGCGCCACCAGGCGTTGCCTTCACCTATGCTCCCGGCCGCGGGGGCATCCATGCCGAGCGAATATTGCATGGGTTCTCGGGTATCCTGCAGGTGGATGGCTATGCGGGTTACAACAGGCTGATCGCGCCCGATCGCGTGGGCCCAGACATCCGGCTTGCCTATTGCTGGGCCCACGCTCGCCGCAAGCTGGTGGAAATCACCCGCAACGGAACAGCACCGATAGCCGAGGACGGTGTCAAACGGATCGGTGAACTTTATCGGGTTGAGGCGGAACTTCGTGGCCTTGATCCGGAGGATCGCCTTGCCAAGCGACAGGAACGATCTGCACCGCTGGTCGCCGACATACAGACCTGGCTCGTCCATCACCGTGCCCGTGTCGCTGCTAAATCGCCGCTTGGCGAGGCCTTGGCCTACATTGCCAAATACTGGGAGGGGCTACGGCTCTTCCTGACCGACGGACGCATCGAGATCGACAACAACAGCGTGGAGCGAACCATCCGGCCGATAGCCCTCAATCGGAAGAATGCACTCTTCGCCGGCCATGACGCCGGAGCCGAAAACTGGGCCACCATCGCCTCGCTCGTTGAGACCTGCAAACTCAACGCCGTTGATCCGCAGGGCTATCTGACCAGGACACTTACCGCCATCGTCAACGGTCATAAACAGAGCCGGATCGATGAGCTGCTTCCTTGGAATTATCCTGCCAAGGTGTGAGCGGAACACCGCTTACTTGAGATTTCCGACCGCAGCATGCGCAACATCCGTCAAAATCTGTTTTGGACTTCAGCAATATCAACGTGAAAGAAGCCGATGGGGTAGCGCTTAAACTTCTGGCGCTTCGGCTTGTCCCCCTCGATTTCAGGCAAACGAGAGATGCCATGCCGCAGGCAGCCCCTCTCGGCGGCGCTACGCTTGCCTGCCGGGCCATGGATGCAGCGCTGATCGCGTCAGATGCGGGATCGACGACTACAGGGCGTAAAAACAATCGTCCAGCGGAAACAGCGTTTGGCGACGGAACGCCACGATTGCCGCTTCTTCGGCTTCGGTCAGGATCGTTGAGCGAGGGTCTTTCGGGCCAGTCTTCATATCCTCAATCGTCGTCCGCTTCTGCCATTTTGCTACGGTCTTGGGGTTAATCCCCAACTCCCGGCTCAGGTGAGCGCGCGAAGTTTGCGATCGCTGTATTGCAGCTCTGACGGCGTGCGTGGTCGTAGCGCTCCCGTAACGAACTTGTCACATAACGCTTCCACCCATTCCTTCGAAAGGATCGCACATCAAACCATGGGATCAAACGCCTAGTCATTTTACGACGCGCTCGACAACAGCGCGTAGGCTCAAGCCTTGAATGACGACGGTAAAGAGAACGAGTGCATATGTGGCGGCGAGAATGACGGATTTTTCGGCGACCTCCGGAATTGAAAGCGCGAGTGCAATGGAAATGCCACCCCGCAACCCTCCCCATGTCAGAACAGGAATTGTACCCCGTATGAAAGTATAATTCGTACTCAATGCAATCACCGGAATGGCTACGGCTAGCAGGCGAGCGCACAGGACGAGTGGTACCGCCAACGCGACCAACCAACTGAAAGACGGGTCGAGGCGGAGAACGAGTACTTCAAGGCCGATAAGAAGAAAAAGCACCGAATTGAGTATCTCATCGATGAGCGTCCAGAACCCGAAGAGATACTGCTCTGTCTGGTCGCTCATCGCATCTTGTGGGCCGCGATTGCCAATAAGCACACCCGCCACGACGACTGCAATGGGACCGCTCATTTGCAGTTTGGCCGCAAGTGTATAAGTGCCGGCTACCAGCGCAAGCGAGATCAGGACTTCGATCGGATAATCGTCGATCGCACGCATTGCCCTGTAGGCAATGTAGCCGGTGGCAAGCCCGAGCACAGCGCCTCCCAATGCCTCGATGAAGAAAAGTTCGCTGATCTCAATGACATCGACACCGCCGCCGCCGGCTCCGATTGCGGTCGCCATGAGGACGGTAAATATTACGACTCCGACTCCAACGTTGAACAGCGATTCGCCGATCATTTCTGCCTTGAGTATCTCGGGAACACGAACTGTCTTAAGAGTTGACAGGACCGCCACCGGATCGGTTGGACTGATAAGTGCGCCAAACACCAAGGCCCACGAAAGGGCAATGGGAACGCCAAGCGCCCCTGCTGCAAACCAGAAGCCGACACCGATAATCCCTGTGGAGACCAAGACCCCCACCGTTGCCATCGAGCCAACAACCCAGGCACGGTCACGCAGCTGACCGAGATCGACATGCAAAGCGCCCGCAAACAACAGAAATGCTAGCATGCCGTCCAGCACCGTTTTCTGAAAGTCGATTTGCCGGATGATCCCTGCGAGATTTTCGTATGGAAGCACTCCGGGAAAAATGAGTTCGACACAAATTAGACCGAGCGACGCTACCAGTCCCATGACGAGCAGGCCGATCGTGTGCGGCAGACGAATGAGGCGGTGATTGATCCAAGCGAACGTTGCCGTCAGCACAAGGAACACTGCAATCAAATCGTAAATCGTCATCATGATGAAAAATATCCAAGAAGGTGAGTTCTGCGATGAAGCAATACAATTTCCTTTTGAGGTAGTCGTGTTTGGGTTTGTGTACGACGCACAAAACCCATGGTGTAGGCCAATTCTGGGCTGGTGATGGTAATTTGTTCACTCAGTTATGCACATCGCATCCTGCTCGACGCTTGGATACGGCGCCCTTTCCGAGCGTCGAAAACAAACGAACGTATAGGCAATGACGTCGTTGAAGAATTGATCGGTGTCGCGCCTTTTAATCTGGCCCCTGTCATAGATTTCAGTATGACATTGTCCGTGTTTGCGATAACTGGCTTTGTGTGGGGTAGGCAGGTGACGTTGTCAGCATCCTCACGCTCCGATCCGCAATGTCTTTCGCCATCCAGCCTTCTGGCTCGTTGCTAGTTCGGGTCGTCACTTAGTCAGGAATTCACCGCCCGTACTGAAGATCGGGCGGCCCTCCAATTCGGATGTTATCCTGAGCACGGCCTTATGAGGGATTAAGGCAGCACAACCATCTGATGGCCCTCGCCGGAAACTGCGATTTCGCCGATAACCGCGAGATCGATCTGGTTGATGATCCAAATCTTGGGTTCGTCGCGGCTCGATACGTAAATCTTGCCAGTGCCGTCGATCGTTGTCAGATGATACGGAGCGGGCGACAATGAAGCGGTCCGCATCGCACCGGATTGCAGATCGATCGCGACAAGCTTGTCTTCGCTCTTTCCGCTGACGAAGAGCGTGCTCCCGTCGTCCGACAAGTCGAGCCCGTGCAACTCTCCTCCAATCTCGAATGAGCGTAGAATGGCACCATCGGACACAGCAATCTCATGGATTTTGCCGATATCTGCGTCGGCCACATATAGCGTTGCCCCGTCGTCGGAGATGACCACATGCTCGGGAGCTGTACCAACAAGCAAATTGCGTCTGACAAATCCCTTCTCGACATCGACTTCACTGATTGTGCCGTTGCCTGAATTCGTTACGAAAACCGAAGCGCTGTCTTCGGAAAATACGGCATAATTCGGTGCCGATCCAGTTGGAACAAAGGCCTTGAAAACCAAGGTTTCGAGATCGATTATGCTTATCCCGTCACCTGATGGATGAGTAGCTGCAGCGTAACGACCGTCGGGCGAAACAGCAGTATGATGGACCGCGCCGGGCACTTCGATCCGACGCAGTATCTCACCAGACTTTGAGTCGAGGATAGTAAGAATACTGATCGCGGCATCCTTGGGCATCGCCCCCGCTGCGGGTTTGGCGTGATGGGCTGCATGTTCGTCCTCCGACACGCCTTCTGGCTTAGCGAGTGCCGGGGCCTCGGTGCCTTCGACCTCAGAATAGCTACCGGCGACGAGATACCGAACACCAGGTGCACCAGAAAGGCCGTGAATGGCATCCAGGCCGGTGATCCTGCGTTCGACCGTGCCAGTGTCTGTATCGACGACGATGATTTGATCCGCGCTGCCATCAGCAATGTAGACCGTCGCGGCCGTCGCTGATGCCGAAGTCAGGAGAACGGCGAGGATTGCCGAAAGAGAGAGCTTCAAGGGTGACGTCATAGTTGAGTTCCTTTTGTTGTGCTTTGCATCAACGTGCCCAACGGGCAGAGAAATAATTGAATAGCGGCGCGAATATCAGCGCGACGAACCAGCCATAGGCAAAGGCCTCCACTCCGCCGAGCAGAAAGCTTGACCAAGTCAACCAAGAGAAACCGGGAAGCAGTTTCAGCCACGTCTGGTACATGGCCTGTCCGGGGAAGATGAGATCGAAGCCGACACACAGCGCAAACGTCACCACGAGAAAAATGCCCAAGCTCATGCCGAGTACTGCGACTGGGATATGTGGTGGACGGTTCACGGACAGAGGCACGCCTGCCCGGTGAGGTTGATCAGATCTGGTCAGATTAGCGATCAGCTTGCTCCCTCATGTCTAGGCTGGCTGGAACAGCTGCAGCGAGGTAGGAATCTGGCGCGGCCTCGAAGCGCTCGCGGCATTCCCGAGAGCAGAAGTAGTAGACGTGGCCGTCATGGACGGCCGATTTTGCGGTTCGGGTCTGAACGGTAATTCCGCACACGGGGTCAGTGTCAGTCTCCGGGGCAGTCCAGCGAGCATCGCTCGCCGAGCCGCTGGGCTCGCCGCGGCTTGCTCCTGACTTGCCGTGACCCATGACGTGAGAGCCACAGCCAAACCTCATCATGATGAATATGAGGCCGGCCCAAAAGAGAAAATAGATTATGGATTCCATTGCATGCTCCATGCGCAATATTGAATGCGCCTTCGCCGTTTTCGGTTATGTCCGAATCGGGCCTGGTCCAAAGCAGGTGACTGGGGATGGCGAACAGGGGTTGGTGAGCGTTTAGACTCTACCCCAAATATCTAATGCCATTCCGTTCGCCGCCATGCTCGCGTGGGAAAAGTTGAACTGCCAAAAGTGGCAGACACCTCAACTCACGCCGCTGGAACAAGCTCAGCCGGAAGAACGAATTCGTCGCGTCAGGAAATTTTGGGAGGGGGGCAGGAAACGGGGAAAACTGTTGCTTTGTGAATGCCTGGGTGGAAAAGATTTGGCCGACCGCGCCACCTTTATGGCTCCCCACTTCGCACGGCAAGATCGCCGCGGAATGGCAATGCATTTGATCAGTGCACTGTGATGCTTGCGACGACATATCACGTGTGGTGTTTCCAGAGTCAGGCACGTGCGTCGTAACTACAACCGTCTGCATGCCGGAGAACTCACTGGCATGAGTTTGGTGCAGGGAAATGGCGGAGAAATACAGAGCCACGACGACCGCAAGCGTCAGGGCTTGCCAGCTGAGCTGGCTTCCTTGCAGACTGCGATTTCGATGTATTTGCACGTTATCAAATCCCTACTGAGCGTCATTATTATCACATCGAATCCCATGCCTTCATTGACATGGGTCAAGTTGGTATCAAGGCTATGATGTTTACCGGCCTGCAATTTGCGACACGTTGTGGTGTATGCCCGCAAGCCAGCCGCGGCCGAGCCCTGCAGAACGTTCAAGCCGCATTCCTGGTTTTCGCTGGTAAGAAAGACAAACATAAAGCGTATGTGAGCCAGGTCACACGGCAACCAGAGTTCGGTGTTGTAAAATTTTGTGCTCATTGGATTTCGTTTGGGAGCATCCCAGAGTTGTCCACCTGTACAGGCATCATGGCATTGCCCAATTAGGAAGGCGTCGAACCACACGTGGTTCTCCCTCACTGCGTGATCTGCAGCAAACTACCAATAACGTTCATGGATGGCCCTGGGTCGACGGCACTGAAACGCGTCTCACGTTAAAGCGGTATCCCGCGCTGAGAATGTCATTCTCCGGGCGTGTGGGGATCCGCCAGTGCAGCATCCGGTCGACTGACCGGCACGTTTTTCAATGATGCTGTCTGGGCAAGCACCTCTGCGCCGCGGCTTTTGAGAAGCTTTCGGAAGCTTGGATGCATGCCGCCATCCGAATATGCATGGGCCGATATAACCGTCCCGGAGGCAAGTATTGCTTCCATCTTGCGTTCATCTGAAACGCGCCGAGCAGCTACGACATCGTTCTCCGCGCTCAGCAGCGGTGGACATGAAGCAAGCGGGTTGCGAGGATTTCCACCCTCAAAGGTCGCGTCGAAGACATACCGTCTGCCGCAATAGGACAACTGGGGTTGCCGGCCTGTGACCTCCAAAATGTCATAGCCCTGTTTCAGGTTTGTCCAAAAATCGAAATTAGGATCATTTCGATTTCGCGCCATGTTCTCGGGCGTCATCCGGAATGGAAAAGCCTGCACCTGAAAGGAAGACTGTCCGCTCCTGATGGCTTCACGCACGATCGCATAGATTTGCGCGACGCCAGCGTCCGTGAGCGCGTAGCATCCTGCCGATGTACAGGCGCCATGAACCATCAAGGCGTCGCCGGTGTAGCCGAGTGCGCTTTCCAGCTTGTTTGGGTAGCCGAGATTGAAAGAGAGATAATATTGTGAGTTGGGATTCAGCATACCGGCGGAGACATGGTAAAACCCTTCTGGAGCTTGCCGATCTCCTTCCTTGGTCTTTGGGCCGAGCTTGCCGGACCAGCGACACATGGGAAAGGTCTTCAAAAGCGCGTAACGCCCAGTACGGTCACGTTTCCAGATCTCGAGCTCGCTCTCATCCTTGAAGATCCGGACCAGTATGGGATCAGCCGGGGTCATCTTGCGTTTTTTCATATCGCTGACGAGGTTGGCGGCAATCGGTTGATTTGCCTTGTTGTCGACATCAAGAACCGTCGATACGCAAGCTGTCATAGACACGGCCAATGCGAGCAAGATCGAAGTGTTGAGCAGCTTTTGAAACAAATTCATCTCTGTCCCTTGTGGATCGGAGAGCTGGCGCAGCCGTCGCCGTTGAGAGCGCGATGTTGCTTTTCATGTAAACAGCGTAGCAGATTTGTTCATCTGCGTGGGTAACGAAAATTTGAAACGCGTGGATGGGTACGCGACTGACGTAGCAGGAGTGCAAGTCGAGGCCGACCTGAATGTGTGCAAGCGTGACCAAACCTTTTAGTCCCGCTTGCATGTGAATGTGTACGGTTTCGTTTCGCGGACTTCGGCATGAAAGATCAAATCGCTGAAACAACCTCCTGAAGCATCTTCCGGACCTGGCCGGCGACTTCGCCGAGCTCCTGATTGTTGATCCCGGTCATCGAGATCACCGGATCGACCGCCGACACTTCCACACCTTCGGCTGTCTCCCGCACAATCACGTTGCACGGAAGCATGGCCCCGACTTTCGGCTCCATGCCGATGGCCTGCCAGGCCATGTTCGGATTGCAGGCACCAAGGATGCGATACCCCGGCAGGTTCTTGTCAATTTTCTTCTTCATTGTCGCCTTGACGTCGATTTCGGTCAGGACCCCAAAGCCGGCTGCAGCCAAGGCAGCACGCGTGCGGGCGTCGATATCTTCGATATCAGCCCCGGGAAATATTTTGTCTATAGTGTAGTTCATCTGATTGCTATCCTTTCGCACAGGCTTCATTTTCTCAGATACTTGATCAGCGCGGCGATCGCGAGGCCGACAAGGACCAGGATCAGAATCATCCAAAGCCCGCCGAATCCCATGCCATATCCGTTCATCATTCATTCAATCCCTTGTTATGAAGTGGCGAAGGCGTTGCCTCCGCCACTTGTTCGTTCAATCGACACAACGCTCAATTGTCCTGTTTTGTTTCGCTCTGCGCGTCGTTCTGCATCATGCTCCCCGGTTGCTCGCCGTCCATCATGCCGCCGTCCTGACCTGGCATATTGCCCGAACGCATCATCATCATCCGCTTCATCCTGTCTGCGGGCGCTGCAAATTCCTCGGAAGTGACTTGCCCGTCTCCATCCGCGTCAAAGGCTTGAAAGCGGTCGACCGTATGTTCCCTGATATGGGCGGCGTGAAGCGTTTCGAATTCGGCGAGCGACAGCATTCCATTGCCGTCTGCGTCGTAGGTTTTCAGCTCGTCAAGCAGACCAGTGCGAAGTTCCTCGGGCGAGACTGTTCCGTCGTCATTGGCGTCGAACAAGCGTTGCATATGGTCGGTGTCACCCATCATCGATCCGCCCATGCCCATCATTCCCGCGCCCATGCCGCCGGTTTCGCCATCCATGCCCATCATGCCCGATTGTCCACCGTGCATCATCTTCATCATGCGCATCATGGATCCCATTTCGCCGCCCATCATTCCTTGCATCATGTTGGCGTTGCCACCCGCCATGGCCGCTGCAGAACCGGAATTCGACGTTGCTTGTCGTTGGCCATGGCCATGATCGGAATCGGCGAGGGCGAATGTTGGCAAAGCGGCCGAAATGAGCAGCGCTGTTGCGATGGTCGTGAACTTGTACATCTTACAATCTCCTGGTTGGTTGCACATTCAGTATATGGGCATAAAGAACCCAATCTGAATGGATTGCATCCACCGGTTTGTACCGGCATGTCGCAGGATGCGGGTTCTGTTACATTCGGTGACAAAACAATCACTGACGCATTGTGTCGGTTTTCGATAGAAGAGCTCATGTCCGATGCTCCGCACATTCTCGTCGTCGACGATCACAAGGAAATCCGTGAAAGCGTAAAGCGCTTTCTTGAGAAGAACGGCATGCGCGCCGGCACCGCCAGGGATGCGCATGATGCCGAAGCAAAACTTGCCATCGGCAATTATGACTTGATGGTGCTGGATGTCATGATGCCCGGCGAAAGCGGCCTTTCCCTGTGCCAGCGGCTGTCCGCCGAGCGCGCGTTGCCAATCATCATGCTGACAGCGCTGGGCGATGACACGGACCGGATCGTCGGGCTCGAAATCGGAGCCGATGACTATCTTGCGAAACCGTTCAATCCGCGGGAGTTGCTGGCCCGGATCAAGGCGGTTCTTCGACGTTCGGAACGGAAGGAAAAGCTTGCGGGCGGCTTCGCGGGAAAGCGGCTTCGTTTTGCCCACCTCGTGCTTGATTCCGACAGCCGGGTGCTGGCGGACGAATCCGGAAACGAAACGCGCTTGACGAGCGCAGACTTCAAGCTGCTGATCGTACTGCTGGAGCGCGCGCGAGTGGTTCTGAGCCGCGAGCAGCTTCTGGACCTCACGGCTGGCCGTTCAGCCGGGCCGTTGGACCGCACCATCGACAACCAGATCAGCCGCCTCAGGCGCAAGATCGAACCCGATATTCTTCAGCCAAAGATCATTGCGACCGTCAGAAACGGCGGCTATTGCCTGTCGGCGGACGTGGAGGTGTTGGGTTGAGTTGGGGGCCGTTGACAAGCCTCAGGGCTCAACTCGTGCTTCTTGTTGTCGCCGCGCTTGTCGCCGCACAAGTCGTGAGCCTGTGGTTGTTTGTCGATGAGAGGAGCCTCGCGGTTCGGGCTGCGCTCGGCTTCGAAGCCGCAGGCCGCGCCGCAAACGTGGCGAGACTGATTGAAGAGGCGCCGGACAATCTCCAGGACTCGATCCTGCGCGCGGCCAATTCTCCGCTTGTCCGATTTGACCTGTCGGGTGAAGCGACAGCCGGAAATTCAGACGGCTCGGATGGTGGTCTGATCGAATCCCGAGTGCGTGCGCTTCTGGGTGGCAGTTACAGCGGTGACATCCGTGTCGAATTGCATGCAATCGAGGGCCAAATCCTGCCAATGCCGCACCTTTCAGCTGAAATGGCTGAGATGCATCGGAAAATGATGCATGGCGCGGTCTTTGCGCTTGAAATGAACCTGTCTATCGCGCTTTCTGACGGACGTTGGCTCAATGTCGGCACACGGTTCGAGCGCCCGCCCTTCCAGTGGCCGTTTTACTCCATGCTGACATTTATTCTGACCGCGACGATTATCCTGATCGCTGTTTTCTGGTTTCTCATGACACGCTTTACCGGTCCGTTGAGGCGGCTGGTCGGCGCGGTGGACAGGCTGGGACGGGGCGAAGAGATTTCTGAATTGCCCGCCGTGGGCCCGAGCGAAGTCCGGGAACTTACCTCGACCTTCAACAGAATGCAGGATCGCCTGACCCGGTTTGTGGCCGACCGAACACGTTTGCTGGCTTCGTTGGGACACGATCTCAGGTCTCCGCTTACGGCAATTCGTGTTCGTGCCGAGATGGTCGACGACGAGGAAACACGAAACAGTCTGGTGACCTCGGTCGAGGAAATGCAGACCATGGTCGAGGAGACGCTAACCTTCGCCCGCGGGATGTCCGCATCCGAGGCCTCTCAATCTGTCGACATTGGCGCCCTGCTCGAAGACCTGAGAACGGGCTCCCCAGTTCCCTTCCTCCTGGATAGCGGCCCGCCAATATGTGTTCGCATCCGCCCGACCGCAATGCGCCGAGCGCTTCGCAACGTGATCGAAAACGCCGTGCGTTACAGTGGAAACGCACACGTGGCATATTCAGTTCGTGACGGCCATCTCATGATTACGGTCGAAGATGACGGACCGGGCATCCCGGAAACCGAGCTTGAACGGGTTTTCGATCCGTTTTTCAGGCTCGAAGAATCGAGATCATTGGAAACCGGTGGGCACGGGCTTGGTCTGTCAATTGCACGTACAATCATCACGGCCCATGGCGGCGACATCTGGCTGGCCAATCGGGAGGAGGGTGGGTTGTGCGTCTCGATACTGGTTCCTTTGGAGGCAACTCCGCATGAAACCGCTGAGGACAACCGCATGCAGTGGATCAACTCTTCCGCTTGAGTCGTTGGCTCGCAGTTTACCTACTATCTCGCAGTCCGTCTGATGAAGGGGTCTCCGTTGATTGTCTCATTCTGCATGACGTGGCCAACACGAACGAAGCAGTTCAGAATTCGGGACGAATGTAGTTGGCCTTCTGATGGTTTTGCTGACCCCCTATCGACTTTATGGGTAGAGCGATCGGGAGTTTTCTGGCTTGACCTTCCTGTAGGTGGAACCGCTATCAGTGGCAAATGGACGACCGAAACAAAGATCGTTAGGTCGATTACCGGGATCTGTAATCACGGCAATCCGCGTTCTGTTCAGACGTCGGCCGGGAATACAGGTGAGAGAAGACCTTGGTGATATGTTTATTGGTATGGGCGCCCGATGCGAGAGTTCTCTCGCGAAGGCGCGTTGGAACTGCGCAAGTTTGGCTTCACACTAAGGTAACGCATCTTCTGGAACCTGAAGAATGATGATCAATAGACACCGTTCCATCATCAGGGCAGAGTTTTTTGTTTCTGAGGTTCAGTTTCCGTCGTCGGATGAGACCCGAGCAGACGACGGAAATAGCCTCTGTCGCCAACTATCCAGGGAAATGGTTCTGCCATTGCTACATGCTTGAACATGCTACTGCAGGCATGACGACCTGGTTCACGGTTGCGTGATGGTCACGTTCTTGTGGTTTTCTTTAACGTTTTCGGGTAATTGGGTAGATATGCGCAGTTTCATCATTTCGATTGTTTTCTTGCTGTTTACAAACGGTGCACTCGTGGCCTCGACGCAGGGTGCGCAAACTGCAGATGCAGTTGGCCAAATGATGACCATGCAAAGCCTACCCGAGGCCGTCATGATGAACTGCTGCGACAAGACCGACAGCATGATGGGCCATGGGCACATGAATTGTGGCATGGACTGCCATTACCTTGCGCCCCATGTGGTTTCAGATCTCCGGTGGACAGGCCCGGTGAAAGTAAGTACATATCCGGTTTTGCCCACGTCTTCGGTCGAAGTCCACCTCATGAGACCCCCCATCGTGTCCTGATCACGGATAGCCGCGCCAACGGGCGCTTCCGGAATTTGATCAGTCACGAGGTAGTCATGATCTCCAAACGAAAATTTATGTTGGGCTTTGCTGCTTTGGCATTGATGCCGGCATCCCAGACGCACGCGCATGTAAAACCGTTCAAGCTGGATCCGAAGTTCGAGCCACAATCAGTGGCGTTCTCGGGATATTCGCCCGGCACGGTTATTGTCGACCCCCGCAACCACTTTCTCTACTTGCAGTTGAGCAATGGAATCGCGCGCCGCTACGGCGTGGGCGTTGGCAAAGCGGGCCTTACTTTCAAAGGGACTGCCAGCATAGCTCGCAAGGCAAAATGGCCGAGCTGGACGCCGACGAAGAATATGATCCGACGCCAACCCGGCAAGTACGCCAAATATGCAAAAGGTGTCCCCGGCGGTCCAGGCAATCCGCTCGGATCGCGTGCGCTTTATCTCTACAAGAACGGGCGCGACACCTACTATCGAATCCACGGCACGACACAGCCGTCGTCCATAGGGCGCTCAGTCTCCAACGGCTGTATTCGCATGATCAATCTACATGTCGAAGACCTTTATGAAAGGGTGCCTGTCGGCGGACAGGTGGTGGTTTTGTGATGCATCGGCAAACACACAAACCTTCACCGTGCTCCGGCGCCTCCAGCATCCCTCGGATCCAAACATGCGGCGTCGGCAAAGCCGATTCGGGCACCCGGGTAAGTGGATAAAATCCACAAGCTGGTTGTCGATGGTCGCGGGTGCCGGACTGATCCTTTTGGCGGTGCCGTAGGAAACTCCATTTGTGGAAATGCTGTGACGCTTGCTGCTTTGGACCTATGCCCCGGTGCTCACCTGTTCATGCCCAAAACCGAGGGCCATGCTTGCCATGACCAATCTCTCACGAATACGAAAGACATCTTAAATGACCAAAATTCTCACATCATTAGCCGGCGTGTTTGCCATTGGGCTTTCCATAACGGCCACGTTTGCATTCGCCGAAACACCCGATACTGACAGCCAGATCATCGTGTTCAAGTCGCCATGGTGCGGGTGCTGTCAAGCCTGGGTTGAAGCCATGGAACAGGCTGACTACCACGTCAAGACGACAGACGTCGAGGACCTGACGGCGATCAAGACGCGGGCCGGCGTGCCCGGCAATCTTGAGGCCTGCCATACTGCGATGATCGGCGGCGAAACCAAATACGTGCTTGAAGGTCACGTGCCCATCCAGGCGGTCGAAAAGCTGATGACCGAACGACCCGATATCCGGGGAGTTTCGACCCCGGGCATGCCGATGGGGTCACTCGGCATGGGCGATGACCCAGAGGCAAACTACACGGTATATGCATTCACTGGTCGATCCGGTGAAGAACCTGCGGTTTACTTCGAGGTTGGCAAACAATGAACC
Organism: Hoeflea algicola; assembly: GCF_026619415.1. Taxonomy (NCBI): domain Bacteria; kingdom Pseudomonadati; phylum Pseudomonadota; class Alphaproteobacteria; order Hyphomicrobiales; family Rhizobiaceae; genus Hoeflea; species Hoeflea algicola. The sequence continues at coordinate 186,946 of NZ_JAOVZR010000003.1, read as the reverse complement.
GGCGCCAATTCATTACGGGGGTGGGAAGTCTGTCGGCTTTAACCTTACAAGGATGTTCGACAACTGAAACACTGCAGACGACGCCAGAGCCGCAAGGGCCACCGCCTGCCTATCTTGCCATGTACGGACCGATGCCGGGTGAAAGGTTTCCCATTCCAGCGGTAGACCTGACAAAAGTACCGGAAAAATTTTGGCGTAGACAGGTCGATTACGTCGGCCCGCACCCAGTCGGGACTGTCGTGGTCAACACAAACACGTTCTACCTTCATCTTGTCCAGGAAGGCGGCAAGGCTATGCGCTATGGGGTTGGCCTTGGCCGGCAAGGCTTTGAATGGTCGGGCGAGGGCCGCATACAATGGAAGCAGCAGTGGCCAAAATGGACGCCGCCCGCGGAGATGATCGCGCGGAAACCGGAGCTGGAGCAATGGAGCGCGGACAATGGTGGCATGCCACCTGGGCTCGATAACCCTTTGGGTGCACGCGCGCTCTACATCTTCCAGAATGGTGAAGACACGCTCTACCGTATCCATGGCTCCCCCGAATACTGGACGATTGGAAAGGCGGTATCGAGCGGCTGCGTCCGGCTGATAAACCAGGACATCATTGACCTATACAACCGCGTGCCTTCGGGCTCTCGGTTGATCGTGGTGTGAGACGGCCATGCGTAAGAAATCTTTGTATGTCGCGGCCTTTGCCACAATCGCGGGGTTAGTAGTCGTCGCGATTGTTGTGATGGTGCAACAGGATGAAGTAAGAGCGGGTCTTCTTAGACCAGAGGACCAGCGGGTCTTGGCATTAGGGAAAACCTTGTATGCCGCAAATTGCGCATCCTGCCATGGTGTGAAATTGGAGGGGCAAGTCGAGGATTGGCGTTCGCCGGGTCCCGACGGCCTGATGCCGGCGCCGCCCCATGACGAGACGGGCCATACTTGGCATCACACGGATCAAATTCTCTTCGAGATCACAAAGTACGGAATTGTAGCCGCAGCAAATCTGAAGAACTACACTTCGGCAATGCCGGTCTATGAAGGAGTGCTCACCGATGCAGAAATCATCGCAGTGCTTTCCTACATCAAGAGCACATGGCCGGACGAAATCCGCAGCGGACATGATGAGATGAATACGCGCTATGCCCTGGAACCAAAATGACCAGTTCGAAGCGTTTGGCTTGGGTGGATCTGGCAAAGGGCATGTCGATAATCTTGGTCGTGATGATGTATGCGGCCTACAACACCGGTACACATACCGGTAGCGTCGGTTTCCTTCATTACGTGATCGCGTTCGCGACGCCCTTTCGCATGCCGGAATTCTTCCTCATTTCCGGCCTGTTTCTTTCGACCGTGATTGCGCGTCCCTGGCAGCGATACGCTGATCGCCGTTTTGTACATTACATGTATTTCTATGTTTTGTGGGCATTCATCATGATCGCTTTGAAGGTGGGCATTTTCGCTCGCGATCCGATCGCCATGGTGGCGGATCTTGCCCGCGCCATTGTCCAGCCCTATGGCGTGCTGTGGTTTGTCTACATGCTCGGCTTGTTTGCCATAGCCGCAAAGCTGCTTTGGCAATTCCGGACTCCGCACTGGCTTGTGATTGCTGTTGCGACGGGTTTGCAGATCGCTTCGATCAACGTTTCAAGTTACATTGTGACGCAATTCACCGCCTATTTCGTATTTTTCTACATTGGTTATGCATTCGCTGCGCAGATTTTCAGGGTGGCGGGCTGGGTAGCCGAAAACCGGGGGAAAGGAATTGCGGCGCTTGTTGCCTGGTTATTTGTCAACGGACTTTTGGTGTTTCTGCCAAGTTTCGAACTGATGCCGGGCGAAACTCGCATGGGATTTGCTGCATTTCCACCGCTGCATTTCCTGCTTGGTGTTGCGGGCGCGGTGGCGCTTTGTGCCTTCAGTGTGGTCTTGATGGATCGGCCGTATACTGGCTGGTTGCGATGGATCGGCGCGCATTCGCTTGTCATCTATCTTGCTTTCACCATTCCCATGTCGGTTTTTCGCGAGATAGCTATGAATACCGGGCTGATCACGCAAACTGGGCCACTCAGCCTTGCGGTCTTCGTTGTAGCCCTGACGACTCCGATCATACTCTATTTCGCTATCGGCTTGACCGGTTTCGGGCGCTTCCTTTTCGATCGACCGGGATGGGCGCGCATCAGTCCTGAGTAGGTCCGGCGAAACGCATTTAGGGTGCTGAGAGATTCGAAACGGATGGTGAGGGTCAGCCTGTTTAGCCCACCCAGTGCAGCGGTGAGCCCTGCCAGCAGGGCCGATTCCGTGCGCTTATGGCAATCAAATTCGGGTTCACCATGCAGCCACGATACAGTGGATTATGGCCTCCAGAAGTCGCTTCAACGTGTTGCCGTAATTCTCGATTGATCCGCTTTGAACAAGCATCAGTGCTCGCGATGACCGCATCAAACACGCACCCTGTATCAAACAACCGATGCTGGAAATAGGCTCACAGGTGCTGTCCAAAACTGGCACCTCTCACCTCGTCTAGAAGGTGTCAGTTCGTTTTCACGCGAAATCTTGCGTGGCAGGAAGTGCAGGTTTGAAGCATCATATGAAAGGCGTGTTCGGCGGGCATTGACGAAATTTCTGTGGTGGGGTCAACTTTCTTGCCGAATGGTCCGAGGCCTATAACGTCTCCCGCTCTCATCCGCATGTCCGGGGTCAACGCATCAGGATGGCTCTCAGCAGCAGAAGCGAGGGAATTCGCATACACACCAAGGTCATTCGCCAATGCGGCGAACTCTGCGTGCTCGGTCATGATGGTCGAGCTGGCCCCTGAACCGGCAATGACGGGATTGCCTCCGAAGTGGGCTACCAAGGCACTGCCAGACATCTCATATATCGTTTCTGCGGCTGCTTTGAACAACCCGGAATTGTATGAACGGCTGCCTTTGAACATACCGTCGATCAGCTTCGCTGCCTCGGCCATCGATTTCATGTCCAATTGCCGCGCGACGACTGTGTTTTCAGTCTCTTGAACATGTTCCGTGGCCTGAGCGGCGAAATTTGCCAGAGTGATCATGGATATCAATACCGCACATAACTTCAAGCTCATGAAGTGCCCCTTTCGGGCCAGGTGTTTAACGTTAAACACGGCTCCAATTTCATTTCCAAAAGGAGATGATCCAAGGTCAGGCTCAAATCAGTGCTAACTTCGGCATTTTTCTCTTGGCTTTTAAGGGTGCCACAGAAAGGACAGTTTTCTGCAATCATGTCCGCTTCATACAACACGTTTTGATGGCATGGGAAGCTCCCAAATGTTAACAAAACGTTAATAAAATAAGTAAATTCAATGGCTTGATGCCGAGTCGGTTTAGAGCTATATGTTGGACATGAGTGTGATGTATCGAACCATATGCAGAAAACTGCTGGTTCTCATCAGGTTGGCGATCATCGTGTCGCTAGCCGGATACTCTTTGTCAAATCCTGCCATGGCTATGCACGTCGGTCCATTGGACAATCATCAAACGAGTTTATCCCAGACGATGGATCAGGTGGATGCCTCGATCATGTCGGACGAAAGTGCTCGCTACTTCACCACAGACAGCGAAGATTCGACGCTTACCTTGCAGGAATGCAACGATGACTTCTGTGCAGGTTTCGTACTTGTCACGTTTCAGGATGACTCCGGTGGTCCGGTCGTATCGGTCGTCCGCGAGTTCATAGACGAAAGCGGCGTTTACCGAGAACTTCACGGCCTTCACCGCCCTCCCAGTATCTGAATTGGGCCACCCGTTCTGCGGGTCTGATTGTGCGCATTCGAGCTTAACTTGCTCGTCGCGCCGCTCATAGCTCCTACTCCCATTACACCATACAAATACCATATCTGATGGCAGCAGCGCCGCTCTTTGCGAGCGGGTTCACAGCCGCATTGCGTCCTGGGATCATTGATTCGGGCAAAGCCGTGGACAGTTCCACGACTCCCGATGTGATGATGCAGGTCACTCCCCGGACGATGTGCCTTTCAACAACCATAGGACTGGATAAATGAAAACTGTAACTTTCGCACTCATGCTTGCAGCCCTGGCTTCTCCAGCGCTTGCTTCGGGTACACACTCAGACGGTCATTCCGATGCAATGGCCGTCGGTGAGCCTGGCAAAAAGGCCAAAGCCACCCAGACAATCCGGGTCACCATGAAAGAGACCGACGATGGCCAAATGATTTTCACCCCGAGCAACTTCAAGGTCCGCAAGGGTCAGACCGTTGTCTTCGCCATCAAGAATGCAGGTGAACTGGATCACGAATTCGTCCTCGATCAAGAGGACAAGGTCATGGAGCACAAGGCGATGATGGAGAAGTTCCCGGAGATGGAACACGACGATCCCAATGCAATTCGACTGGCACCAGGCAAATCCGGGGAAGTCGTCTGGAAGTTCACCAATGATGGCACATTTAAAGTCGCCTGCCTTGTCCCTGGCCACTACGCCTCAGGAATGCACGGCAGCGTCATTGTAGCCAGGAAATAGGACCCGGAACAAAAGTATCCCGGCAAAAGCAACCTCCCAAAGGAAACAGATATGAAAACAGTTCTCAAAATTGCATCCGCTGCCATCCTCACTCTCGGCCTCGCTTCGGGCGCACTGGCAGCCGAATATACAAAGGGCGTGGTCAAGAAGGTCGACACCAAGGCCAAGAAGGTCACGCTCATCCATGAGGAACTGAAAAATCTCGACATGCCGGCCATGACAATGGTGTTCCGAGATCAAGGACGACACCTTGCTGGCCAAACTGAAGCAAGGCGCAAACGTCGAATTCGTTGCCGACCGGGTCGAGGGCAAGCTGACGGTTGTCGAACTGAAATAGAGTGCATCTGTGCGGCCCAGCCTCGAACTTGGGCCGCTCGTGACATCGGTGCATTCCCTGCCGATCTAAGACTCAAACTGAAGCCAATCAGGACTGAAAGCGTGGAGCCACCCCAGCGGTCGACTTCCCGTCTTTCAGCTACTGGCGGAGCTGTGACCGCCCCGTCAGACATGATTAACCAACCAACGTCCCAGAAAGGACCATACCATGAAAAAATTTCTTATCACTCTAGGCCTGACACTCGCAGCCGCCACCGGCGCATTTGCCCAATCTTCTGCACTCGACACCTATCAGGCTCCTGCCAGCCATGGCTCCGGCAACTACGTCGTTGGTGTCAGCAATGACCTGGTCAGCTACGACCGCGCCGGAAATGACAGCTCACCCAGCTTCGCAGCATCGCGGGGCGGGATCGACTACACATCCACCAGCTCCATCGGCGGTGTGTCAAATGAACAGGTTATCTATGACCGCGCCGACAATGATGGCTCACCGACTTTCGTTCGCTGAGACCACACCTGAAGCGGGGCCAGCTTTCTCCCGGCCGGCCCCGTTCAGCTTCCCAACCTCATCACATTCAATCCGTTTCAAGGAACACGACCATGAACAAGATTTTTATCGCTCTCGGCCTGACACTCGCAACCACCACCGGCGCATTTGCCCAGTCCTCAGCGCTCGACGCCTATCAGGCTCCTGCCAGCCATGGCTCCGGCAACTACGTTGTTGGTGTCAGCAATGACCTGGTCAGCTACGACCGCGCCGGAAATGACGGCTCACCGAACTTCGCAGCACCACAGGGTGGTATCGACTACACATCCTCCAGCTCCATCGGCAGCGTGTCAAATGATCAGATTATCTATGGCCGCGCCGACAATGATGGCTCACCGACTTTCGTTCGCTGAGACCACACCTGAAGCGGGGCCAGCTTTCTCCCGGCCGGCCCCGTTCAGCTTCCCAACCTCATCACATTCAATCCGTTTCAAGGAACACGACCATGAACAAGATTTTTATCGCTCTCGGCCTGACTCTCGCAACCGCCACTGGTGCATTTGCCCAGTCCTCAGCGGTCGACGCCTACGCCCCGCGGGCCTTCGACGCGGCGGAAGTCACCGCAGCCGCTCCGGCAACCACGCCGGACCTGGTCGTCTACGATCGCCCCGGCAATGACGGCTCGCCGACCTTCTCGGCTCCGCAGGGCGGCATCGACTACACCGCCACGGCCTCGATCGGCAGCGTGTCGGAAGACCAGATCGTTTACGACCGCGGCTTCATGGATGGCTCGCCGAGCTTCGAGTAAGCCGGTACCGGGGGCGGGCGTACCGCAGCCCGCTCCCTAAAAAGGTTGGATCTGGACCGCAAAAAAAACAGACTTCGCACAAAACGAACAGGCTCACCGACCAGGCATCACAAAAATTGGTTTCACAAAACTGCAGGCTTACGCAATTCTGAATATTTCATGACATAGGTGTCTTGCAAATGGCTGCCCAAAGATCGCGCTTCCAGTCGACCCCTGCAGAATCTCTGTAATCGATATTATAATTGGTTCCACCAACTTTAACGATTGCAGGCGCACCGCACTTTATGCTTGCAAGATGTCTTGACCAGTCGATATACAAAATTTTCCCGTTAGCGTTTTTCTCCAAAATGGTAATCACTACATCAATATCAAAATCTCGATCTCGGGCAACATCATTGCTTAGAAGATTCAGACTGATCGTTCTGTGCCCGTCAATACGCGCAGTATGAAATATTTGATGCTCGGTCGCATTGGCAGGGAGCGTGAGATAAGAAAACACGATTGCTGGAATAACAAACATACGCATTGCAACCTCCCGTGGATTACACGAAAAGAGGATTTTAGCACAAAGGAACATGGGTAGCGAATCGGCGGGTAACCCCAGTTTTTATAGATGCTTTTCGGCATAGTTCACGCGGATCTTTTCTAGCCTCAAAAATGTGTGGGCCATTCTCGACACGCAATGATCAACGAAATAATACATTGCACGGGCCTATCGTCGGTTTCTCGTTAGAAGGGCCCGCCATTATCTGCATCAAGCCTTAGTGAATGAATTTGCTATTGTTTTGACCTCGACGTTGCGGTAAATCTCTTCGAGATGAAGATGCCGAATCGCCACAAATCCCGTCTCGGGCGCATGCTTCTGGTCTTGATGTTTGTTTTTACATCCATCGTACCGGGGTCTCTGCATGCGTTCGCTATGACTGAGGCTCAGACAGTCAACGGCGGTGGACATCATACGATGATGGGCCATCTGTCTGGTGGGCAACCAACGGCAACCCATCACCAATCCCAGGGCAATTCAGCAGATTTCGCGCAAGAATCGATCCCCACGGGTCAAGACACGGTCATAGATCGCTGCTGTCCTGCAAGCTGTTTCGTTGCCCTCTGTTATTTTGCCGCGGTGGCGTTGGAAAACTTCATTCCCGAGAGTTTCGAGATCGGGGCGACTCCTGAATTTGTGGTCGTGGTCATGGCGTTGGCGGAGCGGCCGCCGCGAGCCTGAAGTGTGATCTGAGCCCTTTTGTGGCGTCGGGGCCGAGTATCATCGGTCAAATCCACTTCTTATCGCAGTAGGACAATCATGTTTCGTTTTCTCTTGGCGGCTGCCATGCCGCTAACTCTTGCTGGCTGTGCGTCGGCGAGTGGCCCCGCCGACGTCATGTCGGTGAGTTCGCCCGCAGATACCAGTGCAGGTATTCGTAATATCCATCATCACACGGTTCTGGACGGTTACACCCATCGAATTCCCGTGGAACCGAAGCCTTGGCGTCAACAAAACGACAGCCAGGCCCCTGGCGCGGGGGTAGGCTCATGAGCATCTCCCGCACTACAATATCCTTCATTGTCGTGTCATCCGCAGGGTTGTTTCTAGCTGGTTGTGTTAGCGACCAGGAGCTCGCCGGATACTCGGCGAAAGAGGCCGGTTTTGGCGTCGTCGCAGCATCCGTTTCCATCGGCACCAGAGGCAAAGAGGCGGTTTGGCTTCAAAACAAGGATCAGGCAAAAGCGGTTTCCGAACGCGTACACGGCCTGGTGCACAAGAAATCCATCAATGCCGACACCGCTGTTCAGGTAGCACTTCTGAACAACAAGGGCCTGCAGGCAGCCTATGCCGATATCGGCATGAACGCTGCAGAAGCCTGGCAGCAAAGCTTACCTGAAAACCCAAGGGTTTCGGTCGGCCTCTTAGGAATTGGGGCGCCAGAGCTTGGGGCCTATCGCGCCATCGAAGGAATGATCGCGGCCAACATTCTGTCGCTTGCAACCCGGAAGGCTCGCGTTGATATCGCCGACACGCGGTTCAGGCAATCCCAGATGCGGGCGGTTGACGCAACCTTGAAGGTTGCCAATGACACGCGCCGGGCCTGGGTAAATGCAGTTTCAGCATTTGAAACAGTTGCCTATCTCAATCAAGCCAAGGTCGCAGCCGACGCAGCTTCTGAACTTGCTCAGAAACTGGGTGAAAGCGGAGCGCTTGCAAAGGGCGGTCAGGCGCGAGAACACGCGTTCTACGCCGAACTTACCGGGCAAATGGCCGAAGCCCGGTTGGCGTCACGGCTGGCCAAGGAAGAGCTGACACGGATTATGGGGCTGTGGGGAAGCGAGGTTGATTACTATGTTCCCGACAAATTGCCGCGGCTACCGCGTGGAGTCATCAAGAAAAACGAGATTGAGCGGGAGGCGCTTGAGAACCGGATTGATCTTCGCGTCGCAAAAATCGAGCTGGAGGCTGTTGCCAAAAGTTATGGCCTGACTGAAGCCACGCGCTTTGTCACCGATCTGGAGATCATTTCAGGTGTTGAAGCCGAGCGAGAAATCGAGACCGAGTATGAGATTGTAGGTGGCAATCTGGAAGAGACCAAAACCCGAAAAACGGTTGTCACGCCGCAACTTGAGCTGGAGTTCGTTATCCCGATCTTCGACAGTGGCAAGGCCCGCCTCCGCAAGGCCGAACTCGCCTACATGCAGGCAGCCAATCAACTTGCAGAAAAGGCGGTCAACATCCGCTCCGAAGCCCGTTCGGCCCACACTGCCTACAGCTCAACCCACGAGATCGCCCGGCACTACCTCAATGCCGTGGTGCCGTTGCGCACGGCGATCGAGTCGGAAGGCCTACTGACCTACAACGGCATGATTTCAAACACCTTCGAACTTCTCGCCGACACCCGCGCCAAGATTGGAACCCTGATGTTGGCGATCAACGCCAAACGCGAGTTCTGGCTGGCCGATGTCAATCTTTCGGCGGCGATCTATGGCGGCGGAGCCGGAGCAGGCAGATCAGCTGCAGCACCATCAGTTGGCGATGCCGGCGGCGGCGGCCACTAACTTTCCGGAAAGGAAAAGACCATGATGAACAGACGTCAATTGCTCGGTGCGGGTGCTGCAGGCGCCACCCTAGTCTCCACGGCCGCCTGGTCGAAGACCACCAATATGGGCTTGCCTGATGCGGCGCTTATGGATAGTCCGCTGACTCAGTCACCGGTCATGCCTTCGACAGGCCGGGACTACAATCCGGTTGTGACGCTCAACGGCTGGACCTTGCCATTCCGGATGAACAACGGAGTGAAAGAATTCCACCTCGTGGCCGAGCCGGTGGAGCGTGAACTCGCAGACGGCATGACCGCCTATCTGTGGGGTTACAACGGCCAATCCATCGGCCCGACCATCGAAGCCGTGGAAGGTGACCGGGTCCGGATCTACGTCACCAACAAGCTTCCCGAGCACACAACGGTGCATTGGCACGGCTTGATTCTGCCGTCAGGCATGGACGGCGTGGGAGGCTTGTCGCATCCGGCGATTCCATCCGGCAAAACCTACATCTACGAGTTTGATCTGGTGAAATCGGGGACCTTCATGTACCACCCGCACGGCGACGAAATGGTCCAGATGGCCATGGGGATGATGGGCTTCTTCATTGTCCACCCGAAAGACCCGGCTTTCATGCCGGTCGATCGCGACTTCCTGATCATGCTCAACGCCTTCGATATCGATCCCGGCTCCTACGTACCGAAAATCATGACCATGACCGACTTCAACCTGTGGACATGGAACAGCCGCATATTCCCCGATATCGATCCGCTGGTTGTGTCGAAAAATGATCGCGTAAGGGTGCGCGTCGGCAACTTGACCATGACGAACCACCCGATCCATATGCATGGCTATGATTTCGAGGTGACCTGCACGGATGGTGGATGGGTGCGGCCTGAAGCGCGCTGGCCGGAAGTGTCGGTTGATATTCCGGTCGGGGCAATGCGGGCTTATGAATTTGACGCCAAGCATCTGGGTGACTGGGCAATACACTGCCACAAGTCTCACCATACGATGAACGCCATGGGGCACGATGTGCCGACCTTCATCGGTGTCGACAAGTCCAAGGTTACCAAGAAGATCCGGATGGTGCAGCCCGAATACATGCCGATGGGTACGAACGGCATGGCTGACATGGCGGAAATGGCGATGGAGCTTCCGGCCAACACCATTCCAATGATGGCCGGCTGGGGGCCCTACGGACCCTTGGAAATGGGCGGCATGTTCTCCGTCGTCAAGGTCCGCGAAGGCATTTCTGCCGGCGATTACAGTGATCCCGGCTGGTACGAAAACCCTCCCGGAACCCAGGCCTATGAATGGACCGGAGAGCTGCCGGAGTTCGCCAAGGCAACTGACGCTTCAACGACGATAACGCCAGCACCGGTGAAAACCGGCGACAACGGCTAAACCCTTCAACCCAAAGAGTTCACAACAACGAACGAGACACATGAAAAAGCTTTCAATCGCACTCGCAGGTTTTCTGGCCATGACCGGGCTGGCGGCCGCCAGTGGCACCCATTCCGGAGGACATGACGACAGCATGATGGCCATCGGCAATCCGGGCAAGGCATCCGAGGTTGGACGCACAATCGAAGTGATCATGAAGGAAACCGACGACGGCGAAATGATTTTCGAGCCCAAGGAAATCAACGTCAAGAAGGGCGAGACCATCCGCTTTATGGTGATGAACAAGGGCGAACTGGAGCATGAGTTCGTGCTCGACAATCATGAGGGCGTGATGGAGCACAAGGAAATGATGGAGCGGATGCCAGAAATGGAGCATGACGATCCCAATTCCGTGCGTCTCGATCCGGGCATGGACGGCGAAGTGATCTGGAGCTTTGCGAACGCCGGACCCTTCGAGTTCGCCTGCCTGATCCCCGGCCACTACGATTCCGGCATGAAGGGTATGCTCACCGTTACCGGCCATTGATCTAACGAACGGAACACGACAAAATAGAGGTACAAAAATGCGAAAACTTACAACACTCATGATTGCTGCCATGATTGCCGTTACCGGCAGCGCTGCAGCTTTTGCAACCGAATACACCAAAGGCACCGTCAAGAAAATCGACATGAAGGCCGGCAAGGTCACCATCATTCATGAGGAACTGACCAATCTCGATATGCCTGCCATGACCATGGTGTTTCGCACCGCCGACCCGGCCATGCTGGAGAAAATCAAGGAAGGCGACGCAATCGAATTCGTCGCCGACCGGGTGAAGGGCAAACTGACCGTCGTTGAGCTGAAATAACGGCCAAAAAGCTAGTTGCGGGGAGTTGGCGCTTCCCGCAACTCCTTATCTGCGGTCGTGCTGTTAACAACCATGTTCGGTCAATTGGGATAAAAGATCTCACATGAAAATCTCCCGTCGTCGCTTGCTCGCCGGTTTCTCTTGCGGTGTTTTGACCTCTCAACTGCCGAGCCTGTCACTCGCGGAGTCTGAGGATGGTATGTTTGATCTCGTTGCCGGACCATCCAGGCAGCGGCTTTACCTGCCCGATGCGCCTTCATCGGAGCTGTGGACCTACAACGGTTACGCACCCGGGCCGGAAATCCGGGTGAAAAAGGGCGAGCGTGTCCAGGTTCGCTTTACCAACAAGCTTGAGGAACCGACATCTGTCCACTGGCACGGCATTCGAATTGAGAATTCCATGGACGGCGTTTCGGGGCTCACCCAGGAACCGGTCGAGCCCGGCGATACATTTGTGTATGACTTTGTTGCTCCCGATGCAGGCACCTTCTGGTACCACGCCCATAACAAAAGCTGGAACCAGGTCGCGCGCGGCCTTTATGGACCACTTATTGTTGATGAGGTTGAGCCCGTTTTCGAGCGTTCAAACGACATTACGCTTGTTCTTGATGATTGGCGGCTGGCGGGCGAAGGTGTGCTGGACGTTGCGAGCCTTGGATCGATGATGGAATGGGCGCATGGTGGGCGGCTGGGCAACTGGCTGACCGTGAACGGCCAGAGCCGTCCGGTGACTGACCTTGTCCGCGGCCAGACCTATCGCCTCCGGCTCATCAATGCGGCCAATGCACGTGTCTTCGAAATTGATCCAAACCGTTTCGGCGCAACCCTCATCGGCTTTGATGGCCAATCATTCACCGAGCCTGCCAAGCTTGATTATGCGCCTCTCATGCTGGGGCCAGCCCAGCGCGTGGATTTGATGGTCGTGGCCAAAAGTGATTTCACCATTGAGGAAGTCTCGGGGGACACGCCTTACCCTATCGCGGGGTTCTCGGTCAGTGATTCTGAGACCACGGAAGCGTCGAGATCCGACAAAAAGCTGCAGCCCAATGTTCTGCCCTCAGCTGACCTCGCCAAGGCCCGACGCATCCGCCTGCAAATGACAGGCGGTGCGATGGGAGGCATGATTGACATCATCTACAAGGGAAAAAAGCTTCAGGGAGATGATTTCCGCACCGCAAGACAGGCCTGGGCCTTTAACGGAGTGGCCAATCTCGCCGAGGAACCGTTTTTCGAGGCCCGGCAGGGCGAAACCATTCTTGTTGAAACCGTAAACCGGACCGCCTGGGTTCATGCCATGCATGTCCATGGTCATCATTTCCAGATTCTCAACAGATCCGGATCTGATGTCGATGAGGGCAAACCATGGCGGGATACGTTTCTGATCGGGCCAGATCAGACGACCGAGATAGCATTCGTGGCAGACAATCCCGGCAAATGGCTGTTCCATTGTCATATGCTCGAACATGCGGCGGCCGGCATGAACACTTGGTTTCAGGTAACCTGATCCGAACTCTGCCGTTTCGGAGAAGGCAGTGCCGTTGGTCTTTGTCTTCTTCGCTTACCGCTGGTTCAATCACACGTTGGCGAGATGGACGAAGATCCGCTTCAACAACGAACTAGGTCCTGTCGTTCTTGGTTGTAATGGGGCAACAACGCGAGCGTCTGTAGTTTTGACCGCTATCCAAATGTGCGGATAGCCGCGTATTTAGACCACAACTAGAACCCAACGGAGAAACATCATGGCCACATCAACCAAAACACGTGTCGCCGTCAATGGATATGGGGTCATCGGCAAACGTGTTGCCGAAGCCGTGACGCGTCAGGATGACATGATATTGGCGGGTGTGTGCGATGTCACCACCGACTGGCGCCTGCATATAGCCGCAGAACGGGGCTATCGCCTGTTCGGTGCCACTCCCGACAGCGCGGCGGCCATGCGCACGGCTGGACTGGCCATCCGGGGCGGACTTGACGACCTCCTGGCGGTATCGGATATCATAGTTGATTGTACACCCAAGAAAATCGCGGCGCAAAATATCACGACCTATCGGCGGCAAGGCGTCAAGTTCATCCTTCAGGGTGGCGAAAAGCACGAGGTAACGGGGCATTCTTTCGTGGCGGAAGCCAATTTTGCCAGCGCGGTAGGGCGCGATGCCACACGCGTGGTCTCGTGCAATACAACCTCGATGGTGCGCACGCTCACCGCCCTCAAGCAGGCAGGGTTGCTCCGCAAGGCGCGCGGCACACTCCTGCGCCGCGCGACCGATCCCTGGGAAAGCCATTTGGGCGGCATCATGAACACTCTGGTGCCCGAGCCAAACATACCAAGTCACCAAGGGCCGGACGCGCAAAGCGTCGATCCGGAGCTTGACGTTGTGACCATGGCGGTCAAGGTGCCTGAGACCTTGGGCCATCTACACTACTGGTCGGTCGAACTCACCAGGCCGGTCGGCAAGGACGACATCCTAGACGCCTTCAGGACCTCCTCGCGCATCGCGCTTATCCGAATGGATTCCGGCCTTTCTGCACTCAACGCCGTCAAGGAGTGGATTGCCGACCTTGGACGGCCGCATGGTGACCTCTATGAAGTGGCGTTGTGGGAGGACATGCTCACGGTGCAGGGCAATGAGCTGTTCTATGCGTATATGGTTGACAATCAGGCGATTGTCATTCCCGAAACGATTGACGCCATCCGTGCGCTTACGGGAATGGAGAAAAACGCGTCGGCATCGATTGAAAAAACCAACAAAGCCTTGGGAATCGGCATATCTCCGACAGGGCGCGGTGCGGGAGGAAATGCACACCTATAGCGATGGCAGTGGCCTCGGTATTTTCGCCGGGAACACCGCGTTGTTTGGATTGCTACAGCGCTTTGGAGGCCCTCTACCCAATGCTTGAGGCAGTGGGGTGACATTTTCAAGCCATGCTTTGACTTGCGATGCAGGAACTGACGGTTTTTTGTCGAAGACTTGCCAATTTTGAATATGCATTGGTCGAAGAAAGTCGCCAGAAACTTGTAGCGGCGACGTCCATGTTCAAACTCTTCCAAAGAGCTCCGGACATTCGCGCGCGCATTTGTTGGTTAGGATAATGTAGACAAGATGCAGTGTAGCCAATCCTGCCAGCAGGCAGAAGAACGAGATGTAAGCGAATTGCAGGAACGCAAAATCGACAACAACAACCGCTATCAGTGTCAGCGCAAAGTGGCGCACATGCTTGTAGTGCGACAGAGCCGGTGGCAAAATGATCAGGGTCACGTATATCGTGTTGGTTAGCCAGCGCGGCATCATGAAGTCGAGCCACATCGACTTTTCATAGGCTAGGGACTGGTTGTTGATTTCGACCACGACCATGCTGCTGTTCAGCCCGTGGGGGATATAGAGCAAGAGGCCAAAGCCCAGCCCGATCAGAGACATGATTAGAAACATGCGCTTGCGGGGGCTATAGTTCGGTTCCAGAGCATAGACTGAAAAGGGAATCCAGACCGGCCACATGAACCATGTGAAAAAGATGAACCCCATCGCGCCCCATAGGACTGTGAACGGATCGTCTCCAGTCATGCCCAACCAAACACTTCCCTCCATAAACTGCTGCAATCCGGCAAAAAGCGGCATCAAGGCGATCGGAAAATATCGTTTATTGCGGCGCCAGGCGACGACGGAAATTGCTGTGCCTCCCCCGACAAGAAAGACGCTGGCGGCAAAGCTTACCGGAGCGGACAGACACATCAAATGGCCTTTCTGAGTGAAATTGTTACCCGACTAAAGCCCGTGCAAGCCGGCGATCTCAAATCAGCGTACTTAAATGCCCCAAGCATAATTGGGAAGCCGCCCAATATTGACGGAAACTTCTCCTAAACCCTCGATGTTGGCCAAAGCAACTCTGACTGCGGCCTCTTCGGCGTCTGATGCGGCAATACCCCAAACATCTACACGTCCACCTTCGACCACCACATTCAGTTGGGCAATGCTCAGCCTCGGCGCTTCGGCTAGCGCGCCCAATATTATATCGCGTTTTTCCTGATCATCAGAACTGGACTCAAATCTGATCACCGGTACTGCCGCCATTGCGTGCAACAGGTTTGCCCGACTTACGATACCGACCAGTTCACCATCATCCAAGACTGGAACCCGCTTAAAATGCTTTTTCTCCAGTAGTCTCGCGATCTCTCCAACCGGCATATCGGAAGGTATGGTCACTACATTTGTGGTCATAATATCTTTGGCACGGCGACCATGAAGGGCAACATATTCAGATGCCTCCAAGTCCGGGTTGGCAAAAACGGATAGCCACCAGGATCTGTGCTTTTCGACGGCACCTTCGACCTTTAGCATCAGATCGCCCTCACTGACCAGCCCTACGACCCTACCTTTTTCAACGATGGGAACTGCACTGATGTGATGCTTCATCATCAGGGCAGCGATCTGTTCCACGGACGTATCTCGCTCGGCGGTAATTACTTTGTTTGTCATAATATCATGCGCTTGCATATCGTCTTCCTTTTCATGCTGCGGTCACTATCGCCTACATCCCGCCTGTATGGGCGGCGTTTCCGTGTTGTAATATTGGTGTCATCTCGCATGAAGTCTCCCTGTTCGCAGCTGGATTGCATCATGCGGAGGGCCATAGCGTCATAGGGCAATTCGTGTTCCCGCACCTCCGTTGAGCAATTGGACTGCGTCTTGCAATCGTCCAATGGCGGCGATTTTTTTGCCTGTAACAAAACCGGCCGCGGCCGAGAGTTTGGGCGCCATGGACCCAGCCGGTGCATCGAGAAGTCGCGCTTCATCCGGTGTAACAACCGGAATAGCGCGTGCGGTATCCGTGCCGAAGTCGCGGTATACCGCATCGACATCGGTCAAGAGCAGTAGGGCATCTGCACCAAGCGATGTTGCAAGAAGAGCACTGGACGCATCTTTGTCTACCACTGCCTCGACGCCCATCAGGCTTCCGTCGGCCCGACGCAGCACCGGGATGCCGCCGCCGCCGGTGCAGATGACAATGACGCCTGCCTCCAATAGAAGCTGGATGACTCGCGTATCCGGGATTTCGAGTGGCTTGGGTGACGCGACGACGCGCCGCCACCGATCACCGTCTGGCGCAATTGCCCAGCCGCCGGCCTTTGCCAACGCCTCAGCCTGCATTTGTTCGTATACCGGCCCCACAAACTTGGTTGGTTTGCCAAAAGCCGGGTCATCGCCATCCACAATCACCTGCGTCAACAAAGTTGCCACTGGCCTGTCATGATTCAGAGCGTTTTCCAGTTCCTGTTCGATCAGATAGCCGATCATCCCAGCAGTTTCTGCCCCCAGAACGTCCAGTGGATAGGCTTCGTCGGGCTTGTAGGCCGCACCCTGCAAAGCCAGCAATCCAACCTGCGGGCCGTTGCCATGGGTGATGACCAACCGGTGTCCGGCGCGCACGATACCGGCCAGCGCCAGAGCGGCGGTTGCCACATTGGTACGCTGCATGTCCGCAGTCAACGGCTCGCCCCGGCGTAAAAGGGCATTGCCCCCCAAAGCTGCGACAACCAGCATCTCTAGCTCCCCAATGTGGCGACGAGAACGGCCTTAATCGTGTGCATCCGGTTCTCAGCTTGGTCAAAGACAATCGATGCGGAGCTCTCAAACACTTCGTCCGTCACCTCCATCGCAGAGATGCCGAATTTTGCCTCGATGTCCTTGCCGACAGCGGTTTCGGTGTTGTGGAACGCAGGCAGGCAATGCATGAATTTGGCGCGCGGATTGCCGGTCTTCTGCATCACGTCGGCGTTGACCTGATAGGGCATCAGCAACTCAATCCGCTCGGCCCATTTTTCCTTGGCCTCGCCCATGGACAGCCAGACATCGGTATAGACAAAATCGACGCCCAGGACGGCCTTGTCCACATCATCGGTGAGTGTGATCCGAGCGCCGGTCTCAGAGGCAATAGCCTGCGCTTCCGCTTGGATCTCTTTTGTGGGCCAGCAGGCCTTGGGCGCACAAAGCCGCACATCCATACCCATCTTGGCCCCACCAATAAGCAGACTGTCGCCCATGTTGTTCTTTGCGTCACCCAGAAACGCGTAGGATATTTCGCGCATCGGCTTGTCACTGTGTTCCGACATGGTCAGAAAATCAGCCAGGATCTGCGTTGGGTGAAATTCGTCCGTAAGGCCATTGTAAACCGGTACACCTGAAAACTCGGCCAGCTGCTCGACGATCTGCTGACCGAAACCTCGATATTCGATGGCATCATAGACCCGGCCCAGCACGCGGGCGGTGTCCTTGACGCTTTCCTTGTGGCCGATATGGCTGCCTGATGGTCCGAGATAGGTGACCGTCGCGCCCTGATCATGCGCCGCGACTTCGAACCCGACACGAGTTCGGGTGCTGTCTTTCTCAAAAATCAAAGCAATTTCCTTGCCTTTCAAGCCCGGCTGCTCGGTGCCTGTATATTTAGCGGCCTTCAGGTCGGCGGCGAGTTTCAAGAGAAACCCGATCTCGGCGGGTTTGAAGTCACGCAAAGTCAGGAAACTGCGGTTCTTGAGATTAAAGCTCATTGTGTAATCCTTTCACGTGGTCATTCGGCATCACGGATGGTAGGGCAGCTCATGCAATGGCTGCCGCCCCGGCCCCGACCAAGTTCGGCGCCGGGGATCGCCAGAACCTCGATCCCGGCGGCCTTCAACGCTGCATTGGTATCGTCGTTGCGGTCATAGCCGACGACGACGCCTGGCCGCAGCGCCAGCACATTGTTGCCGTCGTTCCATTGTTCGCGCGAACGCTCGGCCTGGTCATGGCCGCCGGTGGGAACGACCGTCAGTTTCGGCAGGTGCAAGACCTCCGCAACCACCTCGAACAGAGGCCGGTCGTCACGCCGGAATTGAAGCGGCGCTTTGCTCTCGGTTGGACGCAGATCAAAACAGGTTATTTCGTCGGCAACCTCTTTGAAGCTTGTCACCACATCGCCCCCACACAGCGTGAACACCGTGTCCAGATGCATGGCGGAACGGCTCTTTGGCAACTGACAGGCAATCACACGCTCTGCTACGCCTTTGGCAAACAGCGCCGTGGCCAAAAGGCCGATGCCCTGTGGCGAGGATCGCTCACCCATGCCGATCAGCACAGTTCCATTGCCCACCGGCATCACGTCGCCGCCTTCGACGGTGGCAAGCCCGTGATCCACCGTCGGATCGCCCCAATGCACCGTGGTCTTGTCTGCAAATTTAGGGTGGAACCGGTAAACTGCAGCGGTCAGCAATGTTTCGGGCTTGCGTGCGGGCCAAAACATTGGGTTCAAAGACACGCCGCCATAGATCCAGGCGCTGTTGTCGCGGGTAAACAGAAAGTTGGGTAGCGGCGGCAGGATGAATCCATTCGGCCCCAGATAGCTGCCGAACAGACCGGACGGTTCGAACGGCAGGTCGCCAACTTCGAGCCCGCCGATCAGATGCTCGGCCAGCTTTGCGCCCGGCAACTCGTTCATCCAGGCCCGAAGTTCGTCCAGCATCCCGGTGCCAACATCATTAGTGCTGATCCGGTGGTCCAGCACCCAGGCCCGAGCTTCCGGAATATCCAGAACCTCGGCAAGCAAGACGTTCACATCCAGAACCTCGATGCCTTCGTTGCGCATTGTTGTTGAGAAGACATCGTGGTCCTTCTGCGCCTGCTTGACCCAGAAGACATCGTCAAACAGCAGCGATTGTGCATTCGAAGGCGTCAATCGGCGATGCGCAAGGCCGGGGCGGCAGACAATAACCTGCCGCAACCTGCCGGTTTCGGAATGGACGCCAAGAGCGTGGGTTGTCATGTTGGAAACTCCGATTATATCATAGGATTGCGGCGATGCTGAGCACGGCCGAGATAAAGATCGTCAGGATCAGCAGAAGCGGCCACACAAAAACAATCCAGCGGTCATAAGGAACGCGCCCGATAGCCAGCCCGCCGATGACCACGGCCGAGGTCGGCGTGATCAGGTTCACCAGGCCGCTGGCCGATTGATAGGCGGTGACCACCAGATCGCGGGAAACTCCGGCGAAGTCTGCAAGCGGCGCCATGATCGGCATCGACAGAACCGCGAGGCCCGACGAGGATGGGACCAGAAAGCTCATCGCGACCTCGATCCAGAACATCAGGTTGATGAAGGCCAGTTCCGGCAACCCACCTACGGTTTGCGCCGCACTGTTCAAAATCGTGTCGGCAATCAGGCCCTGTTCCATTATAACGACGATGCCGCGGGCTAGACCGATGATTAGTGCCACACCCAGAAGGTCGCGTGCGCCATCGACAAAGTTCGCGGTCAGGCGCTTCTCGCCCATCCGCGCAATCAGCCCAATTAGAATGGCCATGCCCAGGAATAGCGCACCCATCTGCGCCATCCACCAGCCTTGCGAGGAAACACCCCAGATCAACGCGACAAAAGTCGCCGCGAACAGGATCAGGATCACCGATTGCGTGCCGCTGAGCCGGTCCGCCTCGGTCTCATTACCGCCGGACAGAAAGGCCTGTTTGTTACCATCGGCCTGGGCTGCAACGACAGAACGGGCCGGATCAGCCTTCACCCGCATCGCGTAGCGCATGACATAGGCCACACAGATCGCAAGCCCGCCGAGCAGCAATACCAAGCGCACGACCAGACCATCTGTAAATGCCACACCCGCCGCGTTCGACGCTATCACGGTGGCGAAGGGATTGATCGTGGACCCCAGCGTGCCGATCCCTGCGCCAATCAGGATGATCGAAACCCCGGTCAGCGCGTCGAACCCTGCAACCATCATTACCGGGATCAACAGCGCATAGAAGGCCAGCGTTTCCTCGGCCATGCCATAAGTGGTGCCGCCAAGTGCAAAGAGCGACATCAGGATCGGAATCATCCAGACCTCGCGCCCTGTCATTTTGCGCATTGCAGCCCTGATCCCGACATCAATTGATCCGGTGGCGTTTACGACTCCCAGAAAGCCACCCAGAAACAAAACGAATAGCGCCACATCGATGGCGTTGGCGGCATAGCTGCCCGGGTTGTAGAACCCTGCCGTCGGGGCGAGCAGGACATCAAAGAAGCCTTGAGGATTGGCCTCGACAGTTTTGTAGGTTCCTGCCACGGCGACTTCACGCCCCACGGCATCGTTCATCACTCTATCGTATTTGCCCGCGGGAATGATCCAAGTCAGCGCTGCTACCAATACGATGAGCAGGAACAAAATGGTGTAGGCTGTCGGGAAACGGGACGCGAGATTTCCGGACTGTTGTTCTGTCTTGGCTGGTTCGGTTACCATTGCTTTGTCCTCGTTTGTCAATGTGATTGTCTGGGCGTTGACCCCAGAGCCGGAAAAAGGCCGGGACGCGCCGGGCATAGTCCTCGAAGACCGTGCCAAACCGCTCGCGGGTTTCCTGCTCCTCCGTGCGGGCCAGGCGGGCGTACATCCAGATCAAGAAGGGATACATCGCCAGTGTCAGGAGCGTCGGCCACTGCACCAAGAATCCGGTCAAGACCAAGGCAAAGCCCGCATATTGTGGATGGCGCATGCGGGCATAAAGCCCAGTCGTGGCGAGTTCGCCTTTGCGCTGTGCCGCATACAGCACTGGCCATGCGGCGGAAATCAGCCAGAAGCCGCCGCCGATCAACACAAAACTGAGAAAATGGAACGGCCCGAAATGCGGATTTGCCTGCCAGCCGAACATCATCTCCGGCAGATGTCCTGCATCGTGTGAGAACCAGTCGACGCCAGGATAGCTGGTCTGCAACCAGCCCGACAGCAAATAAATGGTCAGAGGGAAGCCATACATTTCGGAGAACAACGCCACCAGGAAGGCGCTGAACGCACCAAAGCTGCGCCAGTCGCGGGTGGTCTGCGGCTTGAAGAAGCTGAAGGCAAAAATGATGAATATGGCAGCGTTGAGGAAGGCAAAGAACCATAGACCGTATGAGGAGGAGACATCGCTCATGACTTATCGCCACCGTGCTTGCCGCCATGCCCGCCTCCCCCGTGGCCGCCATGCATGAAGAAGTGCATCACGATAGAGCCAAGCAAAAAAGTGACAATCAGGCCATTACCCGTAAAGATATGGAGGCGGTGTTCAAAACCGAGCAGTACTGCCGCGATCGCCAGAAATACGATCAATGTAGCGCCTACGCGTGATTTCCAGAAGCTTGGCGCCGGCGCTGGTTTGTGCTTTGAATGGTCAGGGTCGGTCATCCCAAATTACCTCCCCATACAGACGATGCGCTCTGTTCATGCTCGAAATTCGTACTTCCGTGCGGGCAAGATGACCAACTATAGGCACTCGATTTCATCCTCAATTTCTCCATTTGCGTGGCACAACAAATCCGGTTCAACGGTTCCTGTATTAGATAGACGCCGACAGCAGCCGAACCTTACAGATAGTCCGACAGGCAAAGCCACGCGGTGACGGTGACCTGTTCTCTGAGATGTTCTCATCCTTTGGGTAGCCGGTACCTAAAGAAAGGAGTCAGGCAATGAAGCGATCACGGTTCACCGAAGAACAGTTCCTCGGCATGACGCGAAATGGAGGAGGAGGGCTGCCAACCTCCATGCCGCTTGCGTACGTCGGCCGGCAAGGGAAGCTGGCGCCGCGCCTGGCTGTATCTGACGATCCCGGCACAAATGCCGGCTTGCCAGCCGCGCCCTTGTCCTGCCTTGCTCTTCGCGGCCTCCGGGTCCCGCCCCCAAAACTGAGGGCACGGAAACCTGAACAGAGGACCGCACGAAACGCGGAGAGCGAATGGAAAAAGCTGAACTTGAAGAGCTGAGGGACAAGGTGGCATGCGCGGCTGTGCTGGAAACCGCCGGCTTTGCCGTCGATCTGAAGGAGAGCACTCGAAAAGCGGTCAAGTACCGCCGCAGCGGCGACATCATCATCGTCATTCATGACGGCAAGGGCTGGTTCGATCCTCTGTCGGACGCCAAGGGTGACGTGTTCGGCCTTGTTGAACATCTCGACGGACTCCCGTTTGCCGCCGCCCTCTATGTCGTCGCCGATCTCATCGGCTTCACGCCGTCCGTGCCCGCCTGGACCCGTCATGCGAAGGAGCGGGCGCCGGACCAGACGGTCGCGGAACTCTGGCAGAACCGCCGCAAGCCGTGGCGTGGGTCGGCAACATGGCGCTATCTGCGCGACCAGCGCGGCATACCCGAACCGGTTCTAAGGCAAGCCATCGCCCTGGATATCCTTCGCGAAGGCCCGAGAGGCAGCATGTGGGCTGGTCATATCGACGAGGCCGGTCGCATCACCGGCTGGGAAGAACGGGGGCCCGATTGGCGTGGTTTTGCGACCGGCGGGGCCAAGGTCCTCTTTCGGCTTGGCCCCCCCGATGCGCAGCGGCTTTGCGTAACCGAGGCGGCGATCGACGCCATGAGCCTTGCGGCGATCGAACGTTCGTCGCCCGGAACGCTTTATCTCAGCACCGGCGGTGGCTGGTCGCCATCGACCGAAGCCGCCCTTCGCGGGCTTGCCGCCCGCCCGGACGTTCTCTTGGTCGCCGCCACCGACGCCAACAGCCAGGGCGAGACGTTTGCCGAACGTCTGCGGGGCCTCGCCGATGAGAAAGGCTGCAACTGGCAGCGCCTCAGACCGCCGACAGATGACTGGAACGCCAGTCTGAAAAAGAGGGGATGAGAAGAAGAGAGAGGAAGAAGGCGGCGTGCCGCATGCCCGCCGTCCGCCTCAAGGGTGAAGCTCCGCCCGGCTGAAGCCGGCCCTTGACCCGGCCGGACGGAGAGACGGCCGCGGAAAGGGGTCCGGAAGGGCTGAAGAAGATGGTGATGCCGACAGGGTGCACCGCGCTCCAGCCCGGGACAGGCCCCGAAGGAGCCCGCCATGACCTCTCCCATCCGCAAGATCTATTTCGGAATCGCCGACCGCCAGCAGATGTTCAGACTCTTCGACCGCCATGCCCAACGGCCCAATCGCCGGCAGAACGACGACAGCGCGCTTTACGCTGGCGAATGGTTCGAAATCGCCCGTGCCGAGCATGACTATATGCTCGAAATCATCCCGCCGCTCTGGATGCGCGGCGAGATGTTCGCCATGCGCGAATTCCTGACCGGCAGCATCACCAGCGTCTTCTATACGCTCGGTATCAATGGCGTGACCCGGTTCTTCCACGCCTATTGCGACCTGTCCGATCCGCGCTCGCCCTACGAAATGCGTGATGCCATCGTTGAGCGCGAGCGCCGGCCGGTCACGGCGATGACCCGCGACGAGCGCATCGAGCATATCTGGAGCGACACTCATGACGATTACCGCGGCTATGCCGGCGCGGACTTCCGTCCCGAACATCGCGGCAAACGCAAGGTCGTCGTTTATGGTCGCCCGGGGACCAGCTTTCAGCTGCTCGACCACCTGACCGACGCGCAGATCGCGGAAAAGCTGCCCGTTCATTTGCGGCACCTTCCGCTGCCAGTCGCCGCGTGAGGTTCGCTATGTTCACATTTCCAATAATTGCGGTGCGCAAGGTCATCGCGCGCGGCGAAGAAGATGCGGCCGCCAATGGCGGCTTCCGCAATCCGTATTACGGCACCAGGCTAGGCGAGGGCGAAAAGTCCGGTTTCTGGCTCGTTGGCGACGAGGGCGTCTACATCATCTCCAACGGCAAGCTCGCCGAGGGTGAGACACCGCTCGTCATCTATTCGACCGAGTGCCATCCCAAGGGCGATGCGGACTGGTGGGATTACAAGAGCCGGCATTTCGGCGGAGATGACGGCATCGAGTTCATCGATGCCGACCTCGTAGTTCCGTGCTTCGCCCGGAACTTCGCCGCGTCCTATCTCGGGATCGAGCTCACCGAGAACGAGATCTCGTTCTCGCTGATCACCCGCTAACTCCGCTTTCAAATCCGCACGCTGGCAACGCCGCTGGGTCCCCTGGCGGCGCGGCTTCGTTCGCCCTCAATCCAGGAGAAACCATCAATGTCGGACCACGACCGCTTCGCCCTCGACATGTTCGGCAGTTCGCAGAACGCCTTGTCCTCCGGGCTTGGCTTCGGCGTCACCGCTTTTGCCGATAGTCCAGAAATCGAACCCGACAGGGGCGTACCGCCGCCGGCGGCAGCGGCCAACCGGTCCAAGAGCCAGCAGCCTGCGGAACGACATGCCGCCGAAGCGCCCGAGCGCGGCAGCAATTTTCATCTTTCCGGTCGCCGGAACCTCGCCAAGGGCTGGAGAGCCCGGGCGCGCGACAATCTCGCCGCCATCTCGCTCGCTGCGACAATCGCGGCCGAGGACAGGCCCGCGACGCCGGAGGAACAGGCTCGTCTTGTTCGCTTCACAGGCTTTGGCGCCTCCGATCTTGCCAACGCGATCTTCTCCCGGCCCTGCGAGGACGGTTTCCGCAAGGGGTGGGAAGACCTTGGTGAAGAGCTGCAGGAGGCCGTGAACGAGGCCGATTACGCCTCGCTTGCCCGCTGCACGCAATATGCCCATTTCACGCCGGAGTTCATCGTCCGGACGATCTGGAAGGGCCTTGAACGACTCGGATGGCGTGGTGGCCGCGTCCTCGAACCGGGCATCGGCACGGGCCTCTTCCCGGCCCTGATGCCTGAGCCGTTTCGCGCATCCTCATTCGTCACCGGCGTCGAGCTCGATCCAGTGACAGCCCGGATTGCCGGGTTCCTGCAGCCGGTCGCCCGCATCATCGAAGGCGATTTCGCGCGTACCGATCTGCCGGCGCATTTCGATCTCGCCATCGGCAATCCGCCCTTCTCGGACAGGACCGTGCGGTCAGACCGTGCCTATCGGTCGTTGGGACTGCGGCTGCACGACTATTTCATCGCGCGGTCGATCGATCTTTTGAAACCCGGTGCGCTCGCCGCCTTCGTCACATCGTCGGGCGCGATGGACAAGGCAGACGCCACAGCGCGTGGACATATCGTCAAATCCGCCGATCTGATCGCGGCGATCCGCCTGCCCGAGGGCAGCTTCCGGCAGGATGCGGGAACGGACGTCGTCGTCGACATCCTGTTCTTCCGCAAGCGCAAGCCCGGCGAGCTGCAGGGCAACGCGAGCTGGCTGGACCTGGCAGAGATTGCACCCGCCAGCGAGGACGGCGAGGCCATCAGGGTCAACCGCTGGTTCGCCGATCACCCCGATCATGTGCTCGGCCACCACGCAACCACATCCGGTCCTTTCGGCGAAACCTATACCTGCCTGGCAGGTGAGGGCGATCTCAAAGCTGCGTTGGACGCCGCAATCTATCTTCTTCCGGAAGCGCTCTATGACGGCGAACCCGGAGAGATCGATTTCGATCTCGAAGTCGGTGCGACGCCGACCGATGTCGCCAGACCTGGGGACGCCCATGTCCGCGAGGGGAGTTTCTTCTTCGACACACCGAAAGGGCTGATGCAGATACTCGACGGCATGCCCGCGCCGGTTCCCGTCCGCAAGGGCCGTTCCGGAGATGGCTTCTCGGAAAAGCAGGTCAACATCGTCAGGAAGCTGATCCCGGTCCGCGATGCGGTGCGCGCGGTTCTCAAGGCTCAAGAGATCGATCAGCCGTGGCGCGGTCTTCAGGTGAAGCTGCGTATCGCCTGGTCGAGCTTCGTGCGCGATTTCGGGCCGATCAACCACACCAGGGTGTCGATCTCGGAGAATGAGGAGACCGGCGAAACCCGGGAAACACATCGCCGGCCGAACTTGCATCCCTTCCTCGACGATCCGGACTGCTGGCTGGTCGCCTCCATAGAAAATTACGATCTCGATACCGACACCGCCAAGCCCGGCCCGATCTTTTCTGAACGGGTGATTGCGCCGCCATCACCGCCAGTGATCACCAGCGCCGCCGACGCTCTGGCCGTCGTCCTCAACGAACGCGGCCATGTCGATATTGACCATATCGCCGAGCTTTTGCATGAGAATCGCGACACGGTCATCGAGGGACTTGGCAGCGCGATCTATCGCGATCCGGCGGATGAGTCCTGGCAGACCGCAGACGCCTATCTGTCCGGCCAGGTGCGCGACAAACTGGCGATCGCGGAAGCGGCCGCTGAGCTGGACCCGGCCTACAGGCGCAATGTCGAGGCGCTGGAGGCGGTGCAGCCGGCCGATCTCAGCCCGTCCGAGATCACCGCCCGACTCGGTGCGCCCTGGATTCCCGCCAGTGATGTCGCCGACTTCGTCAAGGAAACGATGGGGCCCGAAATCCGGATTCGCCACATGCCGGAACTCGCTTCATGGACGGTCGATGCACGCATGCTGGCCTACCGCGCCGAAGGCACCTCCGAATGGGGCACGAAGCGCCGGCATGCCGGCGAACTCATCGCAGACGCCCTCAATAGCCGTATCCCGCAGATCTTCGACACGGTGAAGGACGGCGACAGCGAGCGCCGGGTCCTCAATGTCGTCGACACCGAGGCGGCCAAGGAGAAGCTCACCAAGATCAAGACCGCCTTTCAGACCTGGGTCTGGTCCGATCCGGACCGTACCGACCGGCTGGCGCGGGTCTATAACGACCGCTTCAACAATATCGCGCCCCGATCCTTCAACGGGGATCATCTCCAGCTACCGGGCGCCTCAGGCGCCTTTTCGCTTTATGGGCACCAGAAACGCGGCATCTGGCGGATCATCTCGTCCGGCGCGACCTATCTTGCCCACGCCGTCGGCGCCGGCAAGACCATGACGATGGCGGCCGCCATCATGGAACAGCGCCGCCTCGGCCTGATCTCGAAAGCCATGTTGGTCGTACCCGGACACTGCCTGGCCCAGGCCGCCCGCGAATTCCTGGCGCTTTATCCGACTGCGCGGATACTCGTCGCCGACGAGACGAATTTTTCCAAAGACAAACGTCACCGCTTCCTGTCGCGCGCCGCGACGGCCACCTGGGACGCGATCATCATCACGCATTCCGCCTTCAAGTTCATCGCCGTACCGGCAGTCTTCGAAAAGCAGATGATCGAGGATGAGCTCGCGCTTTATGAAGACATGCTCACCAGGGTCGAAAGCGACGATCGGGTGTCGCGCAAACGCCTTGAACGGCTGAAAGAGGGCCTGAAGGATCGGCTGGAATCGCTGGCGACCGTCAAGGACGATCTCTTGACCATTTCCGAGATCGGCGTCGATCAGATCATCGTCGACGAGGCGCAGGAGTTCCGGAAACTCTCCTTCGCCACCAACATGTCGACCTTAAAAGGCGTCGATCCGAACGGCTCGCAGCGGGCCTGGGACCTCTACGTGAAATCCCGATTCATCGAGACAAAGAACCCGGGTCGGGCACTGGTGCTGGCCTCGGGTACGCCGATCACCAATACGCTTGGTGAAATGTTCTCGGTTCAGCGCTTCCTCGGCTTCGACGCGCTCAAGGAACGCGGTCTGCACGAATTCGACGCCTGGGCCTCGACTTTCGGCGATGTGACGACCGAACTCGAATTGCAGCCCTCGGGCAAATACAAGCCCGTCTCGCGCTTTGCGACCTTCGTCAATGTGCCGGAACTGATCGCCATGTTCCGCTGCTTCGCCGATGTCGTGTTGCCGGAGGATCTGAAGCAATATGTGAAAATCCCCGCTGTCTCGACGGGCAAACGACAGATCGTCACCGCCAAGCCGACCGACGACTTCAAGCTCTATCAGCACGTGCTGGAGGCGCGCATCAAGGCCATTGAGAAACGCGAAGGTCCGGCCAAGCCCGGTGACGACATCCTGCTTTCGGTCATCACCGATGGCCGCCACGCGGCAATCGATCTCCGTCTGGTCGATCCCGACAATGACAATGAGCCGGACAACAAGCTCAACAAGCTGATCGAGAACAGCTTCCGCATCTGGCGCAAGACCGGCTCCAACACCTATCTGACCCGTGAGGGCAAGCCCTTCGATCTGCCGGGCGCGGCGCAGATGATCTTTTCCGATCTCGGCACGATCAGCGTCGAGAAAAGCAGAGGCTTTTCCGCCTATCGCTGGATCCGCGACGAGCTCGTTCGTCTCGGCGTTCCGGCGTCCGAAATCGCCTTCATGCAAGATTACAAGAAGACCGAGGCCAAGCATCGCCTCTTCGCCGATGTCAATGCGGGCAAGGTCCGCTTCCTGATTGGTTCCTCGGAAACCATGGGCACAGGCGTCAACGCCCAGCTTCGCTTGAAGGCCCTTCATCATCTCGACGTGCCCTGGCTTCCCTCTCAGATCGAGCAGCGCGAGGGCCGCATTGAGCGGCAGGGCAATCAGCATGACGAGATCGACATTTTCGCTTACGCCACCGAAGGCTCGATGGATGCGCAGATGTGGCAGAACAACGAGCGCAAGGCCCGGTTCATCGCTGCGGCCCTCTCCGGCGACACATCCGTTCGCCGGCTCGAAGATCTGGGCGAGGGGCAGGCCAACCAGTTCGCCATGGCCAAAGCGATCGCTTCCGGCGACCAGCGCCTGATGCAGAAGGCAGGCCTCGAAGCCGACATTGCCCGGCTCGAACGCTTGCGCGCCGCGCATCGAGACGATCTCTTCGCCGTTCGCCGCCAGATCCGCAATGCCGAGCGCGATATCGAGCACGACACGCGGCGGATCGTCGAGATAGGTAAGGACATCGAGCGTCGGATTCCGACCGCCGGCGATGCCTTTGCCATGACCGTTGCCGGGCAATCCTTCACCGAGCGCAAGCCTGCCGGCCGTGCCCTGATGAAGGAAATCATGACGCTCGTGCATCTTCGCGAGGAGGATGAAAAGACGATCGCCACGATTGGCGGCTTCGATCTCGTTTTCTCGGGCCAGCGTGTCGGTCAGGACGATTTCCAGTACGACGTAACGATTGCGC
This sequence comes from Hoeflea algicola, assembly GCF_026619415.1. Lineage (NCBI taxonomy): Bacteria > Pseudomonadati > Pseudomonadota > Alphaproteobacteria > Hyphomicrobiales > Rhizobiaceae > Hoeflea > Hoeflea algicola. The sequence continues at coordinate 157,805 of NZ_JAOVZR010000003.1, read as the reverse complement.
GGACTGGCGCGGAAACGGAGATCGACCTGGCGCTGACCGTCACTCCGCTCGGCGCCGTGTCGCGCATCGAGCATGTGCTTTCCGGTTTCGAGGACGAGCGGTCGCAATATCGCTTCCGACTCGATGATGCCAAGCGCCGGTGGGCCTCCTATCAATCCCGCCAGGGCGGGGAATTCGGCTTCGAAGACGAGCTTGCAGAGAAGCGCCAACAACTCGCCAAAATCGAAGCCGATCTGGCGGATGAGGTATTGAAGGAGCGGGAGAATGCCGGGGAGGCGGCCTGAAGAAGAAGGAGGAAGGGGACCGGTCGCAGATCGGTTGGGCCCGGCGACGCTGTCGCTCAACCGCCGCCTGCGCCATCCCGGCCCGTCGTCCTTCGCAGGTCTTGTCAGCCCCGCTTGTCCGGCCGGGCAGGGACGCTCGACCGCAGTTGCACCGGCCCGCCCGCTCCGCAGTCCCGGGGATGTCTTCGAGAAGAAGACGAAAAAGGGAACCGGTGGCGTGCCGGGTCCTCAATCCCCAACCAGGAGCTTCCAATGCATATCATCAAGATCGACCCGCGCGCTCTGAAGGACAATCCCGACGATGCCCGCAAATCCAAATCCACACCGCAGGGCGATGCGCTGCTGGCCGCGACCATCAAGGCCGTCGGCATCATCCAGCCGCCAGTCGTTTCCCCCGAAGCCGATGGTGGCAACGGCTTCATCATCCAGGCCGGCCATCGCCGTACCAGAGGCGCGATCGCCGCGGAGCTCGAGGAGATCGAGGTCATCGTGACCGATCCGGCCGAGGACGGCGGCGCCATGCGCTCCATGGTCGAAAACATCGCCCGTGAGCCGCTCAACCCCGTGGACCAGTGGCGCGCCATTGAGCGCCTGGTCGCGCTTGGCTGGACCGAGGAAGGCATCGCCGCGGCGCTGTCGCTTTCGGTGCGCCAGATCAAGAAGCTCCGGCTTCTCGCCAATGTGCTTCCCGCCATGCTGGACCAGATGGCCAAGGGCGACATGCCGGACGAACGGCAGCTCAGGACAATCGCCGCGGCCTCGATTGCGGAGCAGAAGGAGGTCTGGAAGGCCCACAAGCCCAAGAAGAATGAAACGACGTCCTGGTGGTCGGTTGCCAATGGCCTGTCCAAGACCCGCATGTATGCCCGCGACGCCAGCTTCGACGATGAGCTCGCGCAGGCTTACGGCATCGCTTGGGTCGAGGACCTCTTTGCGCCCGCCGACGAAGACAGCCGTTACACGACGGATGTCGAGGCCTTTCTCGGCGCCCAGCAGGAATGGATGACCAACAATCTGCCCAATAATGGCATGATCACCGAGTCCAACAATTGGGGGCAGCCGGAATTGCCCAAGAAGGCCGAGCGGATCTACGGCAAGCCGAAGAAGTCCGATTGCACGGCCATGTATCTCGACCGTGAGGGAAAGGTGCAGTCCGTCGTCTACCGGATGCCGGAGCCGAAAGCCGCCAAGGGCAAGGCAGCGGACGGCGGCGCTGTCGCGTCGGCGCAGCGCCCCGATGTCACCCAGAAAGGCCAGGACATGATCGGCGACTTCCGCACCGACGCGCTGCACGAGGCGCTTCAACGCGCACCGATCGAGGACGATACGCTGATGGCGCTGCTCGTCATCGCCTTTGCCGGTCAGAACGTCCGCGTCGATACCGGGTCGGGCAATACGGGTTCGTTCCGCAGCCAGATCGCGCCCCATGCCGCGACCCTGGTCGATAAAGCCGGCAATCTTGCCTTCGACAAGGACACGCTCCGCATTGCCGTGCGCTCGGTGCTGATCGAGGTGCTGTCGTGCCGCCGCAACATGTCGAACAGCGGCATTGTCTCGCGGATCGCCGGCGCCGTTGTCGGAGCTGACGGCTTCCTGCCCAATATGGGGACGGAAGACTTCCTTCTATGCCTCTCCCGGCAGGCGCTCGAGGCCGCATGCGCGGACACCTCGGTGTTGCCGCGCAACAAGGTTCGCGACACCCGCGCTGCGCTCGTCGAGCATTTCAAGGAGGAACGCTTCGTCCACGCTTCGGCGCTCTTCGCGCCGGAGGCAAACGAACTCGCTGGCTGGAAGGCCCGCAACGAGCTCACCGAGGACGAGGAAGCCGGGGATGCCGACGGCTCCATCGACGAGCCGGATGAGGGCGACATCGACCCGGACGCGGTGTCCGAAGGCTTCCGCGAGGCCGCCGAATAGCGGTCTTCTTTCTTCCGAACGCAAATCACGCCGCCGGCATCGTCCGGCGGCGTTTCCATTTCCAATCCGTCCAACAGGAGGACATCACCATGTCCGCACAACTGATCTACGACCAGGCGCCGCTCGGCGCGATCATTCGCTATTCCGACGGCACGCCGCGCCCACCGGAACGGCACCGCCGCAAGCTCCAGGCCTGGGAGAACCGCAACAATAGGGGCCGACTGGTCAAGAAGACGGCCGGTCGCCACACTGGCGAGATCACCTTTCCCGGCAGTTTCAGCCTTCACGAGGGCGATTTCGCCAGCTTGGCCGTCATCGTGCTGCGGGTTTTCAGGACGTTCTCGGTCGACAGCGCTCTCGAGTTCTCGGTCGTTGAGCAGCCCGCCCCAGGCTCGATCCTGGTGCTGGATCGTCCCGGTGAAGCCAGCGAGCTGGTCCATGTCGCCCAGAACCGGCAGGCGGCCGATGAATGGCTGTCGCGCCACGGCTACCCCGATGCAGTGCTGCAAGAGGTGACCGCTGACCAGGCGGCGGCCGATCATGTTGAGGGAGGGCAGCATGACTCCTTCCACCCAGACCCTCCCTTCCGCTTCACAGATCCCGGACATTTCCGGGGTTGAGTTCGGGACCAGCGCCGAGGGATTTCCCGTGGCGCGCGTCGATGACGCCGCCTACGCCATGCTGCCGGCGCGGGACGGGACACACCACCTCGCCATGGCGTGGTTCGTGCGCCGCCCATTGCCGGAGCTCGTCCGCGCCGACTTCTTCGGTCATAGCGGCCAGCTTGCCGACGAGGCCGCGTTCCGTGCCAAGGTGTTCGAACAGGCCGAGCACGCACGCGAAAAGCATGACCTCGGCCGCCGCGAGATCAGCTTCCATGCACATACGCCTTGGGGGTTGTCGCAGGGCGCGACAGTGTTTGCCGAAGGCGTCGTTTGCCACTCTACTGCGGGCCATGGCGGGTTCCACCTGTCGACCGAGCGCAACGCGAAGGTCGACCGAAGGCTTCGGACGACCAACGGCTGGTATGAAGAGGATGTCGAGTGGGCGATTGTCGCCCTGACCTTCCCGGATCTGTTCACCACATTCGAGCGGCGCAGTGCCGAGCAGGCGATCAAGGACAGCTGGCCGGACGCCTGGGAGGCGATCTCAGGAGCTGTGCTCGAAGCCGGCCAATCCCGGGAAAAGGATCGCCGGGCCTTCCAGTCTCGCCATGTCGGCGACTGGATCGTGATCTCCGCCATCAGGTCGAATCATCACGGCGGCATTGTCGAGGTCATCGCAACGCCCGGCGGCAATCGCGACCAAGGAGCCGACGAACGCCGATTTCTGGTCCCGTCCGCGGAATACACGGTCGGCCCACTTGGTTTCGTCGTCGATCCAGTCCGCCATGCAATCTACGAGGGTCCGTCGAGCTTTGACGGATGGGAGCGGTGATTGCCGTCCCCTGGAAACTCATCGCCACGGCGTTCGGCTGGCGCGCCAGCTTCCGGATGGAAGGCGCCCATCCGAAGCTCATCATCCATCACAGGAGGTACAGCACTCGGTTTGCGGGGGTCGACGCGTGGAAGCGCGCGGTTCTGACCTCGATCCACGCACCCCGCTTCATCACCCCGAAAAGGAAACCCAGACCATGACCACATGGATCGTTGCAGTCCATATTCTAGTGACGCCGATACCACCAATCCCCGTGCGGACATCGCCGAAACGCTCGAAGTCCTCCTTGATGGAACCGCATCATTTACGGGTCCGGCCAATGTCGCCATCATCGACTGGGCCGTCGCCGGCGAGGACCTTGCGGCGTCCATGGCCCCTGCCGCCATCCCGCCAGACTATGAACCCGGAAGCATGCCCTTCCCGCAATGGCTGGTAGGCAAGGTTTAGCGCAGCGATCTCCCGAACCGCATCGGCAGACGCAGCGGTGGTTTGGTCGGGTGAGCGGTCCGGTTGGCGATCGTCATTTCCTTCACACATCGCCGCCAGTGGAGCGCCATGTCTGCCGGCCTTCCCTTCGGGACAGGCTGCGGTCGTAAACCGGCGGCCGGAGCCTTCAAGGCCGCTGACGCGCCGCGGTGCGGCCGCGCGGACCATCCTCGCCAAGCCGGTCCCGCGGTATGGCGCAAGGGCTGAAAGCCCTGCTGACCCGCAGGACAGGTTCGCTCGGCCCGGTCCGCGCGGACCCTGAAGCCTCCGTCTTTCCACCGGTTTTTCCTGACCGCGCCCGAAGGGAAGGCCGGCAGTCCGGCTTGAGCCTTCGGCCATACCGTGAAGGAAAGGAAACTCACATGACCAGTACCGCTCGTTCTTCCCGTCAATCCGCCAAGGTTACCCAGCTTCGCAAGGGCGCTTCGCTCGAAATGGTCCGACTTGCCTGCCCCGATAGCGCTCAGGCCTCCCTCATCTCCGAAAGCTTCGGTCTTCCCGTGATCGACAGCGACGGCATTCGCGACCTCCACCACAAGATCATCGTCGATACGGCCGATTCCCTGAACGAGGGTCTCGGCGAACGGGCGATGCAGATCCACCTGCAGCGCATCGTCGGTTCGTTTGTCGGCTCCGCCCACGGGGCCGGACAATTCTACAGCCGCGCCGTGACCGAGGCCCGCGATGCCACGGCCAAGGGATCCAATGACACTCGGGACGAGGACATCGATGGCCCGGTCGGCTTCGATGGGGCAGCCCAACGCAAGCGCGAATTCGCAGCCGATATGGGCCTGCAAGCCCACGCGCTCCGCTGCGCCGCCGAAGGCGTCGTGACCGCTTACGAAGAGGTGGTCGGCGAGGCCTGGAAGCCCTTCCAGCGCCCGATCGACAACCCCGGCCAGACGGTCGATCGCAAGGCGGCCGAACTGCAGATGGCCGCACTCAGCTAGGCCATACGGGCGGATCTTCGGCTCCGCCCCTTTTTTGTCGACACGAAGACTCGAATTGACAAAACAACGTAAAATACCTATTTTAGGTGAAACGCTGGAGCCGCAGGATGAAGCATTACACGTTCTCCGACATGAATCGCGCCTCGGGCGAAATCCTCGAGGCGGCGATGATCGAACCGGTCGTGCTCACCAAGCACGGCAAGGAGAAGCTCTTTGTTCTCTCCGCGCGCGACTATCACCGCATGCGTGGCGAGCCGAGCCCGACGAAGTCCTATTCCCTGCACGATGTGCCAGACGATGTCCATGAGGAGCTGATGTCCGGCATAGACGCCATCCTTGAGCCTGCAAAAGAAGATGTTTGAACAGGGCGACGTCGCCGAGTTCCATTATCTGTGGCATCGTGAGGCGGAAAAGGGCGAGGAATCCGGCCGGAAGCCTCGCCCTGTCTGCGTCGTCATCAAGACACCCGGCAATCCGGATGTCGTGTTTCTCTTTCCATTTACATCCAGGCAGCCCCCTGCCGATCAGACCGCTTTGAGCGTGCCGGAGATCGAATGCCGCCGCATTGGCCTTGCCGCGCCCTGCTGGATCATTCTCGACGAGTTCAATCGCGTCGAGATGGACAAGGACTACGATTTCGTTTCCACCGAGCCCATCGGTTCGGTTAGCGCCGCGTTTTTGCGCGAGATCGCCGCGACCATTCGGCAAGCAGCACGCCGCGCCGGAGTAAGAGCCGTCAAAAGGACCTGACACTCCGCTTCGGCGGCTGGCGTGCTTTCCCTCTCATCGCGACATTCCAGGATTGATCTGGACGGGGCGGAGCGCTCCGGAGCTGTCCCTTCCTGGGCGGTCAATGCCGTGCGCCACAGGGCTCTCAATCCGGGGAGGTCCAATCTCGCTCTTTTTGGGATGGCATTCCTGGTGCGGCGCGGACTTCCACGATCAACCCGCATGGGGTCCGCTCGCAAGCGGCGGCCGCTTGGCTTTGGCCTGCGCGGTGATCGCGTCCGCTGGGCCGCACACTGACGGAGCCATCAGAGCGGGATTGGCCCGCTCCAACGATGGAGCCCTCAAATGTCGCACGATCTTTCCCTCGCCCAGAAACACGCCTGGAACCTCGCACGCATCCTCATGACCCCAGTCGTCCTCTTCCAGTCCGACGACGAATACGGGGTTCTGCCCGCTGATGAATTCGAGGACGCGGACGTCATCGGCCTTTACCTCTACGATCCTTATTCCGGCGGCGAGGCTCTTCACTGAGCCAACCAACTCCTGCCACTCGACGGGCGGCGCTCAGGCGCCGCCTTATTCGCTTCGACAGGGCGCCGATTCCTGTCCGTCCCGGGCAAGGTCCGGGCGGAGCCGGCAGGTCCGGCAACGGCTTCGCCGTCCTCCACTTCGTTCCGGCCCTGACCACCCCTCTATCGCGGGGCCCCGGTCGGGTGCCGATCCAGCCTCCATGCTCCGCCTTTTGCGGACCCGTGACGGACCGCGATCGGCGCGGTCCTGAATTCAGGAGGTCTGAAAATGAAAAGGAAAGAGAAAAGCCCGCGCGTCGATATCTATGCGCGGATCACCGAGACGATCGTCACTGAACTGGAAAAAGGTGTCCGGCCCTGGATGAAACCCTGGAGCGCGGGACGGCTCGAAGGCCGGATTACGCGACCGCTCCGGCACACCGGCGAGCCGTACACTGGCATCAATGTCCTCCTGCTCTGGTCGGAAAGCCTCGCCCGAGGCTTCGAAGCGCCACTCTGGATGACCTACCGGCAAGCCGGTCAGATCGGGGCACAAGTCCGCAAGGGCGAGACCGGCGCAACCGTTGTCTATGCCAGCCGCTTCACCAAGACCGAAACGGATTCCCGTGGCGACGAGGTCGAGCGGGATATCCCGTTCCTCAAGACCTACACCGTCTTCAATTGCGATCAGATCGATGGATTGCCTGAGCACTTTTATCACCGGCCGGACAAGATCACCGATCCGATATCGCGGATCGAGCACGCGGACCGCTTCTTCGAGAATACCGGCGCTGTGATCCGCCATGGCGGCCCGAGAGCCTTCTTCGCTCCCGCAAGCGATCACATACAGATGCCGCCCTTCGAGAGCTTCCGGGATGCGGAATCCTACGTGGCTGTCCTCTGCCATGAAGCAACCCATTGGACTGCGCCAGCGCACCGCGTGGGTCGCGATCTCTCACGCTATCATAGGGATCGCTCCGAACGTGCGAGGGAAGAGCTTATTGCCGAACTCGGAAGCTGCTTCTTATGTGCCGATCTCGGTGTTGTGCCTGAGCTGGAGCCCCGGCCGGATCACGCCAGCTACCTTCAGTCGTGGTTGCGGATCCTGAAGGACGACAGACGGGCGATCTTTCAGGCGGCGGCGCATGCACAACGCGCCGTGACCTATCTTCATGGTCTTCAACCGGCTCAGCTTACTGAAGAGCAAGAGGCGGCGTAATGCATTCCTTCCGAATGACCCTGGCGGAGTGCGATCAGCTCTCCGCCGGCTGTATCCCGGCTTTGCAGTGCTCGTGTCTACCACAGCAATGATACCGCTTCCTCATCGGCTATATCGAGGTTGTGAATAAGGGATCAAAAGGCTTTGGTCATCACGGCCCTTGCGTCGATGTACCTGCTCATTCCCTTTCGATCGCCACAACATCCAAACTTAGTTCAACGCACTGTGGGGGATGAGAGCGGTGTCGCATTCTGTGAGAAAGGCTCGACAGCGCCACGTGGTAACCTCGTCGTTGGCAAGGGCTTCATGTTATGCTGTCCGATCATATTTCGGATCGGGGGTTGCGATACGACGGTTGCCGGTCTTCACTCCCGTTCAAATGTCACCAACGCGCCGCCCAATGCGGTCTCGATTGAGGCATGTCTGACCGGAAAACGGCTTCGCCTCGCTCGGCCTGACGCAACGGCGCTTCGAAACTTTCTTCCCCTTCGAACTTCATTCGAATTCCTCGCGAGCCAAGAAAGTGTCTCCCCGCCGTCCTCCATTTCATTTCGTCCCCTTTGGGGTGCGCGCCGATCGCTCCCGGTCTCCTGACAGCCATCGAGGCCGCGATAGGCGCGGCCCGAAACATCGAAAGGATGAAGACAATGGCAAACATCGGCACTTTCACCACCGCGAAGAACGGTTTCACCGGTCAGATCAAGACCCTCGCCCTAAACGTCAAGGCCCGCCTCGAACGCGTCGAAACCCCTTCCGAGAACGGCCCGCAGTTCCGCATCTTCTCCGGTGCCGCCGAACTGGGTGCCGGGTGGCAGAAGCAGGCAAAGGGAACCGAGCGGGATTACATCTCGGTCAAGCTGGATGACCCGAGCTTCCCTGCTCCGATCTACGCAACCCTGATCGAGGTGGACGGCCAGGAAGGGTTGCAGCTGATCTGGTCCCGCCCGAACGGCAATCGCGACTAACCGTCGGAGGAGGGCCTCGTCGCAAGACGGGGCCTTCCGCGCGATGGGGTGTATTGAACTTCGGCTGCAAATGAACTAAGTTGAATGGACTAAGCAGGAGCACCGCTATGCACACCGTCAATATCCACGAGGCCAAGACACACCTGTCGCGTCTGATAGAGAAGGCCGCGAAGGGCGAACCCTTTATCATCGCCAAAGCGGGCAAACCGCTTGTGAAAGTCATGGCGCTGGATGCACCGATGCCCGGCGCAACAAAGCGCACCGGCTTCATGGCCGGTCAGTTCACCGTGCCTGATGACTTTGATTGCATGGGTGACGAAGACATCGAAGCAATGTTTGGAGGCGATGCGTGAGGTTCCTTCTCGATACCCATCTTCTTTTGTGGGCCGCAAGCAATCCAGAGCAGTTGCCCGCACAAGCGCGTGCCGAAATCGAGAACTCCGACAACGATTTGATCTTTAGCGCGGCGAGTCTTTGGGAAGTCGCTATCAAGACAGGCCTGGGACGCCCGGATTTCGCGGTCGATCCACGGTTACTGAGGCGTGGGTTGGTGGACAATGGCTATCATGAACTGGCGATCACCGGTGAACATGCGATCGGCCTTTTGGTGCTTCCTCCCATACACAAGGATCCTTTCGATCGTATTCTGATTTCGCAGGCCGTTGCCGAGGAAATTGTCCTGATGACCGTGGACGAGAAGATCGCGCGATATCCGGCGCCGGTCCGGTGCTTTTGATTGTTCGCAACATCGGTGGGCGTCAAAGCTATCAGCGCCGCTGTACTGCCGCATCGCGATATCCGCGGCGCCTTTTGCTACGCTCAAGACGGTGCAGCGCGGACCCTGCATCGGCGTTCGTATCGAATGTTTCCATCATCGTCTGACCGCGTCTTCCAATCCTTCCCCAGTCGCGAATGAGCGACGCGCCGCCGAACAGCGTGGGCTGAAGGCTCAGGCTGTAGAAGCGGCGCATATTCTGGGCCGGGTCGATGCGACGAAGATGAACCTGGTCGGGAGTGAATGTCTGCATGCGAAGAGTCTCTTCGACACCGCAACCCAAGTCCAATGAGTTGTGTGAATCAAAGCAGGACAATTGATTCACAACGTTGATACACATTCCTCGCGATCAGCGATGGAACCGGTTCTTGCCAACGACGCTTTTCATGTCATTGCGCCGAAACCAGATGGCGCGTCCGCATCTGAGCGGCGGATTACCCGAGGTGAAAACGATCTGCTCGTCGCCGCGCATGCGCAGCACTTCTTCCGGTAATATCAGAGGCCGTGCCGCCAACTGCTTGGAGCGCGTTCGCGACGACCCCGACATCTGCAATGTGCGGCTCAACTGGTCGACCTCCACCGTGGTATTGCCGCAGCGTCGCGAGATGTAGTCCGCGGTCTCGGGATCGTTGATTGCGGCGAAGGATACCCATGAGGCGCTCTCGAACCATTTCGATGCGGCGTCACGACCGCCATAGGTTTCGCGCATCTGGCCGATCGACTGGAAAAGCAGAAGCAGGCTGATGCCGTATTTACGACCGGCATCGCGCGCGGTTTCCAGAATGCGCAGGTAACCGAGCCGAGCCACCTCATCGAGCAGGAACAGGGTGCGGCCGCCGATCTCGCCGCTCCGGTTGTAGATGGCGTTGAGAAGCGCGCCGATGATGGTGCGGGCCAACCCCGGATGGGCCTCCAGTGTTTTAAGGTCGAGGTTGACGAAGATGTCGGTCTTGCCGCCGGCGATGTCATCGGTCGAGAAACTCGAACCTGAAACGAGTGCAGCATAGTTCGGGTAGCTCAGCCAGTGTGTTTCCTTGATCGCGTTGGCGTAAACACCGGAGAAGGTTTCCGGCGTCATGTTGACGAAGGCGGCGACGTTCTCTCGAACGAATGCGGTTTCTGAATTGTCGTGGATCCTCTGCAATCGCTCGCGCAATTTGGGCTCAGGTTCGGACAGGTTCATGCGCATCTGGCGCAGCGTCTGGTTTTCCGTTTCCGTATGCCCTGACAGGCAGACGTCGGCGATCAGAGCGGTGATAAGTTGCAGGGCGGAGGCGCGGAAGAAGTCGTCGCGCATCGAAGTCTGACGTCCGGTATCGGTCACCACCCAACTTGCGACCGCAACGACATCCTCCTCCTTGGTACCGCCGAACCTGCCGATCCAGTCGAGCACATTGAACCCGACCGAGGCGTCCTTGGGGCTGAGCACGAAAACCTCATGTCCAGCACGCCGCCGCTGATCGATCACCATGGGTGCGGCCTCGTTTGATGGATCGAGCGCAACGAGCCCTCCACCCCATTTGAGCGCAGTAGGGATCGTCACCGAAGTGGTCTTGAACCCGCCCGATCCGGCAAAGACCAGTCCGTGCGTCGATCCGAACGAGGCGTCGAAGCAGAGCAGCGATGACCTCCCTCCATTGCCCCACGTATCATTGACATCAGTACGGAATGGTCGGTTCGCCACACTGTCCTGGTCGACGCGATATGCCTCGCCAAGGACAATGCCGCCACCCTCACCGAACATATTCTTGGCGGCGGCGACGGACATCCAGTCGGCTGATCCGTGGATTGCGCGCTTTCCCGTCACCCGCCGCGGCTTCATTGTCGCGAACGCCGCATCACCATTGAGAGCGACGCGGAGCGCAAACATGCCAGCCACAAAACAAAGTATTGCGCCGATGCCGGTCGAAGGATCGGCATATTCGAGCAGGCTGTGTCCCGCCGGAACCGCGTCTGCAAAACCGCTGAGGCGTGTAGTTTCCCGCGTCGCGGCAATGGCGATCACGGCAATTGCACCGGTAAGAACACCGTATCCGGCGAACCTGATCGCCATTGCTCCGCGCGCTGCAAACAGGAAAACGATGCCGAGACCCGCGGCTAGGCCATAGGGTATGGCGATGCCGATCCGCCCAAACGTCTGTTGCGTCTCAACCGAATTTCCAAATTGCGCCAACCAGGCTTCGGAACCTTTTAACCCGATGCAGACGGCGATCATCATGCCGACGGGCGCAAGCAGAAGAATGAGCTTACTCGGTGTCATCGGAAAACGCCTCCGCTCCGATCGCCGTCAGCCGTTCTCGCTCATTCTCGTCGCCTTTGATCCGCCGCGTGCCGTCGATCAGAAGGCCAAGCAGGAGCGCGCGCTTCTCGTAGCGCAAGCCTGCCTTGGCAATCAGGCCGCCGAGCTGAATTTTCTCGCGCGTGTCTTTCCTGCGCTTTTCCGATTGGCTTGCTTGTCGCATGCGCTCAAGCCTCGCTATTTGCGCGCGAAGCCGCGCCAGACGGGTTTTGCGCGGGAGGGACTTTCCGGGTCTCGCCGCCGCGCTCACGAAACCGTTTGGCCAGGTCCTCAAACGCCGTCAGCAGCTTACCCTCGTCGGCTTCGACTTCGCCAATCCCGGCCTTGAGCGCGATCCGGCCGATCCGTTCGGCCTCACGCGTCTCTGCGGCCTTCAGCTGCTCCTGGAGTTTGGCGATCTCTTCTTTGATTCTGGATGATGGCTTCTTCATTCCGTTTGCTCCCGATTGTCACGAATGCCCCGAAGGCATGAGGAGAATCGCCCGGGAGCGCGTGAAGCGCATCCCGGCAGAAATGCCGGGTCGGCAGATCCGACGCTTTGAGAGATCATCCCTGCGTTCCGAAGGAATGCGTCCAAGGGCGCAGTAATACGTCGCTGGGGCGACGTGGCTCGCTGCGGTCCCAGTCGGGCCGGGGCGGCAGCCTGCGGAACAAGGATGAACTTGTCTCGCAGGAGCCTGATGAACCGTGGCGATCACGCATTTTACACCCCAGCTTATTTCCCGTGGAAATGGCCGCAGCGCCGTTCTGTCCGCAGCCTATCGCCATTGCGCGAAGATGAGCCACGAGGCGGAAGCGCGCACAGTCGACTATTCCAACAAGAAGAACCTCGCCCACGAAGAATTCCTGCTGCCCCCCGATGCGCCGAAATGGGTGCGGGAGATGATCGCCGATCGTTCGGTTGCCGGGGCAGCGGAAGCCTTCTGGAACAAGGTAGAGGCATTCGAAAAACGCAACGACGCCCAGCTCGCCAAGGAATTCATTGTCGCTTTGCCCGTCGAGCTTACTCGCGACCAGAACATCGCGCTCGTCCAGCAGTTCGTCTCAGAGCAGGTGCTCGCTCGCGGGCAAGTGGCCGATTGGGTCTTCCATAACGATCGCGGCAATCCGCATATCCATCTGATGACGACATTGCGTTCGCTCACCCAGGACGGGTTCGGTTCCAAGAAGGTCGCGGTGATTGGCCCGGATGGAAACCCGGTTCGAACCAAAACCGGGAAAATCCAATACAAACTTTGGTCCGGCGAGAAGGCGGAATTCCTCGAACAGCGGCAGAGATGGCTCGATCTCCAAAACCATCACCTCGCAATGGCCGGTCTCGAAATCCGTGTCGATGGCCGGTCCTACGCCGAACGCAGCATCGACATCGAGCCGACAACCCATATCGGCGTTGCGGCAAAGGCGCTGCAGCGCAAGGCAAGCGATGCGGGAACCAGGATCGATCTCGAACGGCTGGCATTGCATGAGGCCCAACGGAAAAGGAACGCTGCCCGGATCGAGCACAGGCCTGAACTCGTTTTCGATATACTGACGTCAGAACGAAGCGTCTTCGATCAGCGCGACATCGCCAAGGTCTTGCATCGCTATGTCGACGATCCCGAGCGCTTCCGGCGGCTTCTCACTCGGATTACGGAAAGCCCGGAGTGCCTGAAACTCACTGACGAGACAATCGACTTTGCGACCGGGGCACGGGTTCCGGCGCGCCTCACGACCCGTGCGATGATCAGGCTCGAAGCCGAAATGATTTCCCGCGCAAACTGGCTTTCGGGAAGGGACGGGTTCGCGGTTGCGGCGAAAGTCCTGGAAACCGTCTTTTCCCGGCATGACCGGCTGTCGGAAGAGCAGCGGACGGCCATCGAACATGTGGCGGGAGCCGAGCGCATAGCAACCGTGGTGGGCCGCGCAGGGGCCGGCAAGACCACGATGATGAAGGCTGCCCGCGAAGCCTGGGAATTGGCCGGATACAACGTTGTTGGTGGCGCGCTTGCAGGCAAGGCGGCGGAGGGTTTGGAGAAAGAGGCGGGCATTCCCTCCCGTACGCTGGCGTCGTGGGAACTCAATTGGAAACAGGGACGCCGGCGTCTCGATGGCAAGACGATATTCGTGCTCGATGAAGCGGGCATGGTGTCGTCCCGGCAGATGGCGACCTTCGTCGAAGCCATCACCAAAGCCGGCGCCAAACTCGTCCTGGTCGGAGATGCCGAGCAGCTCCAGCCCATCGAGGCGGGTGCCGCCTTCCGTGCCATCGTGGAACGCACCGGATATGCCGAGCTCGAAACCATCTATCGCCAGAAAGAAGACTGGATGCGCGCCGCCTCGCTCGACCTGGCGCGCGGGCGCGTTGCCGAAGCGCTCGCTGCTTACGGCGGGAAGGGCCGGTTGATCGCAAAAACGCTGAAGGCTGAGGCACTGGAAACCCTCATTGCCGACTGGAACCGCGATTACGATCCGGAGAAGTCGACACTGATCCTCGCGCATGTGCGCCGCGATGTGCGTCAACTCAATTCGATGGCGCGCGAAAAGCTGGTTGAGCGGGGTCTGATCGAAGAAGGCCACGCCTTCAAGACCGAGGATGGACCCCGGCGATTCGCCGTTGGCGACCAGATCGTGTTCCTTAAGAATGAAGGCTCGCTTGGCGTCAAGAACGGCATGATCGGCAAGGTCGTCGAGGCAGCGCCCGGCAGGATCGCCGTGGCCGTCGGCGAGGGGGAGGGCGTGCACCGCGTGGACGTCGATCAGCGATTCTATCGCAATCTCGATCATGGCTATGCGACGACGATCCACAAATCGCAAGGTGCAACCGTCGACCGCGTAAAGGTGCTCGCCTCGCTCTCGCTCGACCGGCATCTTACCTATGTCGCGATGACCCGGCACCGGGAGGGCTTGGCCCTCTACTACGGCAGCCGACCCTTCCACCTTGCAGGTGGACTTGAGAAGATCCTCTCCCGCAAGAACGCCAAGGAAGTGACCCTCGATTATGCAAGCGGCCGGTTCTATGCCCAGGCGCTCCGCTTCGCCAACAATCGCGGCCTGCATCTCGTTCGCGTTGCCCGGACGCTATTGCGTGACCGGGTGCAATGGACCATCCGGCAGAAACAGAGACTCGTCGATCTTAGCGTCCGGCTTCGCACCGCCGGCGCGCAGCTCGGCCTTGTCGATCATCCACTTCACCAATCCAGTCAAACAGCCAGAAAGGCCGGGCCAATGGTCAAAGGCGTCTCAAGTTTTACAATGTCGATCACCAACGCGGTCGCCGAAAAGCTGCAGTCCGATCCGGCCCTGCAAAAGCAGTGGGACAATCTCTCTGACCGTATTCGTCTTGTCTATGCGGATCCAGGAACCGCCTTCAAGGCGATGCGTATGGAGACCGTTCTGGAAGACGCGAGCGTTGCCCGCCAGCGTCTTGGCGAAATCGAACAAAACGCCGCGGGCTTCGGCGCGCTGCGCGGTCGGGAAGGACTGTTGGCGAGCCGAGCGGACCGGGAGGACCGTCGTGTGGCGGAGGTCAACGTGCCGGCGCTCCGTCGTGACCTTGAGCGCTACCTCGACATGCGCCAGAAGGCGGTCGCGAATTACAGGTTGGAAGAAGAGGGACACCGCAAGCGAACCTCGATCGAGATTCCGTCCCTGTCGCCGGCCGCGGCCCGGGCAATTGAAAAGATCCGCAACGCCATAGATCGCAACGATCTGCCGGCAGCAGTTGGGTTTGCACTGGCCGACCGCATGGTGAAGGCCGAGCTTGATAGCTTCAACCGGGCCGTTTCCGAACGGTTCGGGGAACGGACGCTGCTCAGCAATGGAGCCAAGGACCTATCGGGTTCGATCTTTGAGAAGGCAGCCCAAGGCATGTCGCCGGGCGAAAGGGAAAAGCTTGCAGTCGCCTGGCCGCTGATGCGGGCCGGCCAGCAGTTGGCCGCTCAGGAGCGGACCCAGCAGGCACTGAAGGAATCGGAAGCGTTGCGGCAAACGCAGAGTAAGAGCCTGGGGCTCAAGCAATGACACGGAGGCGACGTATTGCCATAGTGACGGCACTTCTTTTCCTTCCGGTAGCCCTTTTTGTCGCAGCCTATGGGATGGGGCTGCGGATTAATCTGACACCGAGCTATCCGCTCGGGATCTGGCGCATAGAGATGCTGAGCCGCGCCATTAGCATTGGGGATCGCATCTTCATCTGTCCGCCGTTAACGCACGAGTTTCGACGGGCCCGTGAGCGCGGATATCTGCGCCGCGGCATTTGCCCAGGCTGGCTTAGTCCGTTGATCAAGACCGTTGTTGCACTCCCCGGACAGTCGATTGAAATCGGCGCGTCTGTCGTGATCGACGGAGTGGATTTGCCGCGATCCGCGGTCCAGCCACACGATGGTTCGGGCAGGCCGATAACGCCCTACGCCGGTGGTGCAGTGCCGCCGGGTTTTCTGTTTCTCCACTCACCATTCAAAGGTTCCTATGACTCACGATATTTCGGGCCGATCCCGGCCGCCGGTGTTCTCGGGCTGGCGACACCCGTCCTCACCTTCGTTCCGTGAAGGCTTGATCAGCATCGGTCTTGTTGCAGGCAGCGCCACTGTCGGTGCAATTGCCTGGAGTGGCGCGGTGCTGGCCTTGCCCGCCGCTGTCCTGTTTCCAACGTTCTGGGCGTTAGCACCCAACCGGTTGGTCGCGGGGCTGGTGGCGCTGGCCTATTTCCTTGCAGCATCGCACGGGCTGCCTGTTGGCGTCTCAATCTTCTACGCGAGTGATATGTGGCTCGGGCTTGCCCTGTGGCTCGCGGCCTCGTTTCTGTTCGTACTCGTGCACAGCATGCTTTGGACTTCAAAATCTGGATGGCACCGATCGTTGCGCTACGCGCTTGCATGGATCCTGATGAGCGTTCCGCCCTTTGGCATCATCGGGTGGGCAAACCCAATCACGGCCGCAGGCGTCTTGTTTCCAGATCTGGGCTGGTTTGGATTGATTGCCATGGCTCACGCTTTATCTGCGATGACAACGCGGGCATGGCCGATCGTTGCTCTTGTCATAGGAGCTGTTTTCGCCTTGTCGTCCTTAGACTGGAGCGAACCGCATCCACCGGAAGGCTGGATCGGCATCGACACGCACTTTAACTATGCCTCTCCCGGTGAACACGCAGATTATGCGCAGCATCTCGCCACGTTGGCATTGGTTCAGGATGCGGCGAAAGCCAGCGCGAAGAACATCGTCCTTCCCGAAAGCGCCTTCGGGATCTGGACGCCGACTACCGAACACCTCTGGGTCCGCGCACTTCAGGACCTTGATGTGACGGTGAACGGAGGTGCGATCATTATTGGAGCTGTGGGCTATGACAATGCGATGATCGAGGTGTCTGGGAAAGGCGCGCACATCGTCTACCGCGAGCGCATGCCGGTGCCGGTTTCGATGTGGCAACCTTGGACATCGGGTGGCGCAACGGCCCATGTCTTTGGAAAGCCTGCCGGCAGTTTTGCCGGGACGCTCATCGCTCCTCTGATCTGCTACGAGCAGCTCCTGGTTTGGCCGATCCTGCAATCGATGATCTACAAACCGAGCGTCATCGTGGCAACCGGCAATGGCTGGTGGACCGGCGACACCAACATCGTTGCAATCCAGAAGGCGGCCGCCCTGGCCTGGGCGTCGCTGTTCGGCGTGCCGCTCGTCATCGCCTTTAATACCTGACAGGATTCCCCATCAAACAACGCCCGGAAGCTGACGATCTAGAATTTGTCCAGTTCGACAACTATGCATTGCATATGCGACTCATAATGGAAATATTGCGTCCGAATCTCAGGTTCCGGGAAAGGTAGGACGTTGGAGAATATCGCAGATTCCGATCTGATGGACGCACTCTCAAAAATTTCAGATGTTGCTGACCGGAATTCAACTATCCGGTTTTTGAAAGACGTGGCATCCCAATACGCATTGAATACCATTGCTTATTTTGGTGTCAGCGTTACCGGTCAAAATGAGACCGATCCCTACCTCGCCGTAACCTATCCTCCCGAGTGGGTCGCGCACTACAAGAACCGGCAGTATGTCGATGTCGATCCTGTTGTTCGTCTTGGATTTCACCGTATGCTTCCCCTTGATTGGGACGAGTTCGGAAAGCCTACGGGGCGGTTGAAGACCTTTTTTGGTGAAGCCGGCGAATTCGGTATCGGGAGCCGCGGACTGACAGTTCCGGTGCACGGCCGCCGCGGCGATCGTGCCTTGTTCTCCGTGACGTCAGATCTTTCCGCCCGGGACTGGGCGAGCGCGAAATTACTCTATATGCGCGACTTTCAGGTCCTTGCGATGCACATCCATGATCGTGTGCTCAGCATTAAGGGGCATGCGAACGAACCGGTCAGTCTTTCTCCGCGTGAATTGGAATGCTTGCAATGGATCGCCGAGGGCAAGACGGCCTGGGAATGTGCTGTCATTCTGGGCCTTTCGCAGCACACCGTGCGCTGTTATCTGGAGAGCGCCCGCCACAAGCTCCATGCCACGAGCAATACTCATGCGGTTTCGATAGCTCATAGAGCCGGGCTGCTTTTCGATCCCTTGTAAACTCCGCTGTTGGACCGGATGTTCGTCTCAGAACCCAGCCGGTAACTGGTGTCTCCGTCATCAATCAATGAACGGAGACCACCATCATGATATTCGCAATCGAAAGTGCCGATCAGGACAAGTATCCCGACCTATTTGACGCAATGTTTCGTATGCGGGCCGAAGTCTTTTCTGGTCGCCTCGGCTGGGACGTCACAGTCGAAAACGGCCGGGAGATCGACCGGTTCGATTCCGAAACCCCTCTCTACCTTCTGTCGCTCGATGAGAGATCAGGACAACTCCGTGGCGCTGTACGTCTGCTCCCCACGACTGGCCCCAACATGCTCAGGGACGTATTTTCCGTGCTGATGCCTGGTGGTACGGTCGAAAGCCCGTTGATCTGGGAAAGCTCACGATTCGCGGTCAATCCGCGGATCTTCGAGGCGAGGGATCGTGCAGAAGCGAACCACCTGGTCAACCGAATCACCGTCGAGCTTTTGTGCGGGATGGTTGAAGCCGCCCAGCGGGCCGGTATCGAACACATCGTATCGGTCTTCGACGCCCGAATGGCTCGCATTTTCAGGTCGATCGATTGCCGCTTCGAACAAGTGGGCACGCCAGTGCGGATCGGGAAGACCATGACCTATGCTGGTCTGTTCGATATGAGTGATGCCATGCGGTCACGGCTTGGAGCGGTGGGCAGTTTTCGTTCATCAGTTCTCGCTGATGGTGCAATCCCTCCAGCGTCGGCAACCGCACTTTTTGCGAGTGTCGAATAAATTCAATGCAAACATGCGGGTTGGCGTCTGGCGTTCGCTAGCCTGATGAAATATGCTTTTCCCCGAGGCGGGACGCGCTGCCTCGGGGCGTAGAAACCCCACCACAGCGGTTTGGTGTCGGCCGACCCGACACCGAGGATCCTCTGGCCATTGGCCGGGGGCCTGCGACGTATGTCCAGGTGCCTCGGTGCTAAAGGTCGCAGGGACCGTCTGTGGCGGTTTTCTAACCCCCGGCTTGGGGTCAAGATCTTGTTTGTTCGCGGGGGCGCACCGCGGACCAAGCCGAAGGGGTGGTGCAATATTGCCGGATATCCGCAGCCTTGAACTCAAACCCGATTGCTCAAAGAATGCCATCGAAACGATTCTCGCGGAACTCGAGCAAGACGAGCTTGAGCGACTTGCGATCGACATCATTCGCGAACAACGGTGTCGGTTGGCAAAAGCGCAAGAGCTCTATGAACTGCTCGATACCCTTGAACAAAGGAGTGGTGAGGATTCCCTGGTTGACCAACGCCGACATGAATATCGCCTGGCGCTCGTCATGATGAAGGCCCACCATCCGATCGCTGCGACCGTCATCAACAAGCTGGGTTATATGCCGCCACTCCCGGAAGACATGACCCGCCAGTAGCCGCCCCGCTCAAGTCTGAACGTTAGTGGATTGACCCAAACGGAAGAGTCCGAATTGGGATTCCCATCTGGTTTCGTCCGTCCGGATCTTTGTCATGCGCACGGGGTTGCCATGATTGTTTCGGTTTCGAACCACCATAGGTTTGAAGCACTCGATCTCTGATCGGGACGCAGCCCGGAAGCATGTCTGGCGGGCGCGGATCATCCTCCTGACCTACGAGGGGCTCGGCACCCACGCCATCACGACCCCTTCGGGCAAGTTGAAGACAACCGCTTGGGGCTGGCAGGAGTGATTTGCGGAGGCAGGGATCGAGGGCCTGCAGTCCCACAAGACCCGGCTGCGGGACAAGGCGCGGATCTCTACCGGCAGGATTGCCGAGATAATCCGGATGACACAAGTGGCGCCGAAGTTCTCTTTAAGCCGGACGAGATCATGCGCCTTTCGCACGACCGTGTGATCCTGATAAGACTGGACAGCCAGCGGCATTCGCCCGAAGGCTGCGATTCTATGACGAATTGGATTTGAAGGACTTTTCGATGAACATCGACAGGCTGACACACCTGCCAGAGCGCAAGCAGCGCGAACTGCAGCGCGTCGCCGCAATATTGTTCGATGAATTCGAAGAAGTCCAGAAAACCAAGCTGTCCGAGAAGAGCAAGCGCGGACGGATTCTCAAGCTCATCCTATTCGGCTCCTATGCCCGCGGGGACTGGGTAGAGGACCGCAAAAGTGGCTATCTGTCGGATTACGATCTACTGGTGATCGTTAATTACAGTCATTTTGCCGATCAGTATGAAGCCTGGGAGAAAGCGGGCGAACGCTTTGTGCAGGAACTGGCGATCACCCATCATGTGACTGCGCCCGTAAACTTCATCGTTCACACCTATGAGGAGGTGAACTCGCAACTCGCGCAGGGGCGCCCCTTCTTCATCGATATCGCCCGCGACGGAATCGTCCTTTGTGAACTGCAAGGTTATCCCCTTGCGTCGCCAAAATCGCTTGAGCCAGACGAGGCGCGCGCGGAGGCAAGACGGTATTACGAGCACTGGTTTCCGAGCGCTGGTGCTTTTCAGGCCGCCTCCGCATTCCTTGCCGAGCGCGGAAACCTGCCTGAAGCAGCCTTTCAGCTCCATCAGGCCGCAGAACGGTTGTATCACTGCGTTCTTCTGGTTACGGCCCTCTACAGCCCCAAATCTCACAAACTGAAGTTCCTGCGCTCGCAGGCCGAGCGGATAGCACCGCAGTTGATAGGCGTATGGCCGAATGACACCAAGTTCGCAAAGCGCGCATTTGCTCGCCTCGATCGCGCCTATGTCGATGCACGCTATTCGCCTGCATACGAAATCACAGTTGAGGAACTCACGTGGCTGCTGGACCATGTTAGAGCGCTGCAGGAAGCTGTCGCCGCAATCTGTGCCGAGCGCATTGCATCCTAACCTGCCATCACGCGGTCATGTGATCGGCTTCGAGACCTTGGACTTTTCGGACCAACCGCCACTCACGGCCCGATGTCGACGTCAAAGACCGATTCATTTAACGATTGTTTTGCGCCCTCACGCACCTTCACGCGTAGCGGGCTCGCGTATGGGGTGGCTACGCAACGAGAGCTGCCCTCCACCTGTCCGACGAGCTTTGGCAGCAGCCCGCGTCCGTGCCGATCGTAGAGACGAAGTCTGCCTTCATCTGGAAGCAGAGACTGTGGGAGCCTGTTAAAGGCCGAAACTGTATCCCAAGATGCTAGTGGGGAATACGGCGGTATTTGCCGGCGACTTGTTGGCTGTGTCAGCGAAGCATCGTCGGAATAGCGGGTAACTTCGCATCGTTCTTCCACCATCCTTCGGCCAGCAATCCAGCATCTGGCCCGAGCTTGGCCTTGACGCGCACTATTTGGCCAGATCTACCCCAGTCATATCGCAATCTCAGGCACGCCCGCATCAGTCAGAAGCTGATAGAGTTCAGCCACATTGTTTCGCTGTCCGCGTTGTTGGCAGAAGGCGAAGATGGCGCGTTGTTTCGCCCGCGAGAGGGCGACGAAAAACGCTGCGACGCCTTCGGGGTCGCCTGGGGTGTGGGCCCACCAAGCACGGTCGTCGAGGCCAACGAAGATGATGGTGTCGTATTCGAGCCCCTTGCTCTTATGGACGGTCATCATCGGAATCTGATTGACCCCCTCGAATGCATCTAGGCAGGCCATCCAGTTCGGGGCGCCATCGGCGGAAGCGAAGAAGTGGATGCAAAAAGCTTCAAGGATGATCTGAAGCATGTCGCCAACGCCATATTCGGCATAGGTTCGTGCGATCGCCCCGAGATCCAGATACTCGAAAACCCGTCTGACGAAATCGAGAGCACTTTGCCGCGACGGGGCGGTGGCCGCCATGTCGGTGCGTAAGGAAGTGAGAAATGCGCTGAGTTCCACCTCGACCTTGGCCGCGCGCGCATCATCGTCTTGCCCAGTAGCGCGCAACGCCAGGACAGAAGACGAGACCAGCTGCCATGCGGCCGGCGCGCGGCGTGTCGCGCCCAGGCGGAAGACCGCAATCGCGAGCCGGCTCAGGTCATCAGATAGCAAATCCTGAAGCGAGGTTTTGCCGAGAGTATGGCTCTCATTGCGAATCCGCAGGCCATGAACGGCGAAGGCTCCAGCGAGTTCATGCTCATAATCATCGGACTTCTGTTTCACTAGGAGCGCGTAGTCGCGCGGTGCCCGGCCGCGGGTGGCAATGTCATTGGCGATCCATTGCGCCAGGTGGGCGGCTTCCGCCGCAATGGTCTGGCTGGACCAAACCTGAGCCACGTCGCCATCGACCTGACGGGCGGTCTGAGCGACCGTGGGGACGGTGTTCGGATCGAGAGCGCGCGCGACGATGTGCTGGATCGCGACCAGGTCCGGCGAGGAACGGAAGTTGAAAAGGAGGGGGAACCTTGCTCCGCCGAAATCGGCCTGCAGCCGCTGAAAGGCGTCCTGACGCGCACCGGCGAAGACCATGATCCGCTGCTTGTCGTCACCTACGCCGGTGATGATGGTTTGCCCGCCAGAGAACGCCGAATGCAGGAAGTCGTACTGCGCGTAGGTCGTGTCCTGGAATTCGTCGACGAACACGAAGGGATAGGTGGCGACGAGCGCCCGGCGGATGTGGGGATTGGCCCGGAGCAGCAGCTCCGCGAGCCGGTTGATGCCGACGAAGGTAAGTGCAGAGGGCTGGTCTGGCCGTAGTTGCGTTGCCCACCAGCGGGCGATGGCGAACTCGGCGGCGTTCTGGGGCGCGATAGGTCCCATGGGCAGCCGATAGCTACCGACGATCTTGGGTTCAAAGTCGCTCGCGCTGTAGCCGGCGATTTCCGCCTGCCATTCCGGCGGCGCACTGAGCCGGGCGAGGGTGAGGAAGCCCTCTATCGCCTTGCGCTTTGGGAAGGAGATTTCGTAGGGCCGGGTCGGGCGCCAGTCGGCGGGGATGGCGTTGAGAAAGCGGTCGACGAGGCTCTTGGTGAAGGCGTCGAAGGTGACCGACACGAACCGGTTGGCGAACTCTGGCGGGCACCGCTGGCGGACGCGCGACCCGAGATTGTTGGCTGCATCTGTTTTGAACGAAATCGCCAGCACGCGGTGCGGCGCTCGGCAGAGGCCCGTCTCAAGCAAATAGACGGCGCGCTGGGCCAGAAACTCGGTCTTGCCGGCGCCGGGGCCTGCGACCACACACGCCGAGCCGGCGTGGCGCAGGGCATTCCACGCCACCGGTTCGAGATCGTTAATGCCGCTCGGGCGCCAGTCCTCTGGCCGAATAAGGCGCATGATCAGGCACCCGCAGGAGGCGGCGGGGTGAGACGAGCGACAATTGAGGTCAGGAGTGCGCGCAGTTCTTCGGGAGCGGTGGCTGCGAGGGCAGCCGGATCTTGTGCACTCAACACCCGAACGTGGGTGCTGGGCTTGCCGCGCCCCAGGAATAGATACCGATACCAGCGCATCAAACCGTCATGGTCGGCAGCGTACAGGTGAGGCAGACCGTCGTCGCCGAGAACCGCCGTGCGCGGCTCTCCTGCAGGCGAGGGCCCCTGGCGGCCGGGTTCGACGATCTGATAGGCGAGCGGGAGAGCCTTCAGCATCGAGTAGTCGAGGTCGAGGGGCGTGCAGAAAAAGACATTGAACTGGCGCAGCCAATTCATCCAGTTTGTGATATTCGCAGTGTCCTCGATCGGCAGAGTGTTGATTTCCACCCAGAAGTGACCCGGGTAGCGGCCTAATTTCCATTGAGAATTGACCCATGTGACCCTTCCCCCTGCGCCATGCGCAACGGGGGACATTGGAGTGATACACATGGGACTTTTGAACATCATCCGACGTATGGCTTTGCGAGAGAAGTTGCCTCTGCGCGAGATTGCGCGGCGGACCGGAATGTCGCGCAACACCATCAAGAAGTATTTGAACTCGGGCATGATCGAGCCTCTGTTCGCGACGCCAGAGCGGCAAAGCAAGCTCGATCCGTTCGCCGAGAAGCTGGCCGGCTGGCTGAAGACGGAGGCGGGGAAGTCTCGCAAACAGCGGCTGACGCTGAAGCAAATGCATGCCGATCTGGTGGTTCTCGGCTTTGACGGGTCCTACAATCGGGTTGCGGCTTTTGCACGTGACTGGCGGGCCGATCGGCAGCGAGATCAGCAGACGACAGGCCGCGGCACCTTCGTCCCCCTGTTGTTTCGTCCGGGCGAGGCGTTCCAGTTTGACTGGAGCGAGGATTTTGCAGTTCTCGGCGGCGAACGCACCAAGCTGCAAGTTGCCCACATCAAGCTGTCGCACAGCCGGGCCTTTCTGGTCCGGGCGTATCTGCTGCAAACCCATGAGATGCTGTTTGATGCCCACTGGCACGGGTTCAGGGTCTTCGGCGGTGTCCCGGAGCGCGGCATCTACGACAACATGCGCACCGCGGTTGACCGCGTCGGTCGCGGGAAGGACCGACAGGTCAACATGCGGTTCCTTGCGATGGCAAACCACTACTTATTCGAGGCCGCGTTCTGCAATCCCGCTGCCGGCTGGGAGAAGGGACAGGTCGAGAAGAACGTGCAGGACGCCCGACATCGTCTATGGCAACTCATGCCGAGCTTTCCTGATCTCGCAGCACTGAATGACTGGCTGGAACAGCGCTGTGTCGCGCTGTGGACTGAGATTCCGCATGCAGCGCTGCCGGGCAGCGTTGCCGACGTCTGGGTCGCAGAACAAGCCGCGCTGATGCCATTGCCCCCTGCCTTCGATGGCTTCGTCGAACTGAGCAAGCGGGTGTCCCCGACCTGCCTGATCAGCTTTGAGCGCAATCGCTACAGCGTCCCGGCGTCATTTGCGAACCGCCCTGTCAGTCTGCGCGTCTATCCGGACAGGCTGGTAGTTGCCGCCGAAGGACAGATCCTGTGTGAGCATACGCGCGTGATCCAGCGCAGTCATCAACTCCCACCACGCACGATTTACGACTGGCACCACTACTTGGCCGTCCTTCAGCGCAAGCCCGGCGCATTGAGGAACGGTGCCCCCTTTGCCGAATTCCCTCCGGCATTCAAACAGCTGCAAGATCTCATGCTGCGCAAACCTGGCGGTGACAGGGAGATGGTCGACATCTTGGCGCTGGTTCTGCATCACGATGAACAGGCCGTGCTGGTCGCCGTGGAAATGGCGCTGGCTGAGGGGGTCGCAACCAAAACTCACGTGCTGAACCTTCTGCATCGTCTGATCGACGGAAAGACGATCGGCGCGCCCGACATCGACACCCCACAGGCCCTTGCTCTGCGCCGTGAGCCAAAGGCCAATGTCGAACGCTATGATGGCCTGCGGGCCCGGACCGCCGGAGGCCGCCATGCGTCATGATCCCGCCAGCGGTGCCATTATCATCATGCTGCGAAGTCTGAAGATGCATGGGATGGCCCAGGCCGTCACCGACCTCATGGAACAAGGCGCACCGGCATTTGATGCCGCGGTGCCAATGCTCACCCAGTTGCTGAAGGCCGAAGTGGCTGAGCGGGAGGTCCGGTCCATTGCCTACCACATGAAGGCTGCCCGCTTCCCGGCTTATAAAGATCTGTCCGGCTTCAACTTCGCGGCCAGTGAGATCAACGAGGCCACGGTGCGCCAACTTCATCGCGTCGAGTTCACGGACGGCGCACAGAACGTCGTGCTGATCGGCGGCCCCGGGACTGGCAAAACGCATGTCGCGACAGCCCTTGGCGTGCAGGCCGTCGAACATCACCGCCGCAAGGTCCGCTTCTTCTCGACTATTGAGCTCGTCAACGCGCTCGAACAGGAGAAGGCAAAAGGCAAAGCCGGACAGCTTGCCGAAAGCCTCACCCGCCTCGATCTCGTGATCCTGGACGAGCTTGGCTATCTGCCATTCAGCGCGTCAGGCGGCGCATTACTCTTCCATTTGCTGAGCAAGCTTTACGAACGCACCAGCGTCGTCATCACCACGAACCTGAGCTTCAGCGAATGGGCCACGGTCTTCGGTGATGCAAAGATGACAACCGCGCTGCTCGATCGGCTCACTCACCGCTGCCACATCCTGGAGACCGGAAACGACAGCTTCCGCTTCAAGGCCAGTTCGGCCGCAGCTGCGGGGAAAACCAAGGAGTAAACTAATGCCTTGACCAAAGCCTGACCCACGAAACATAACCTAAAGGTGGGTCAGTTCTCGATGGAAAATCCGGGTCACTTCTGGGTGGAAATCAACAGGCAGAGCATCGAAAGCCGCCAGATTGGCGGCTGGCCCTTGGGGGTTGAGATGCTGTCCGAAGATGGCCTGTGGCGTGACGTTGTTTGCGAGCAGTTGCGTGCAGGCCGTTTTGATACGTCCCCACCCACCCCCAGAACGTCCCCAGTCGAGATCCAGCAAGGTGGCGTAGGGGATGTCGAGATCGGTCAGCAGTCGCCAGAGGTGGTTCACATGCCGACCGCCCAGCGGAACGACCGCGACAAAGGATCGATCGATGTCGAGCCCCATCGCCTCGGCGAGACGGGGAAGAACGACCTCCTCGGACGCACCTTCTCCCAGCACGACGAAGCGCGCGAAATAGAGTTCGGGATAGGTCCGCACGGCCTCGCGAATGAATTTCGATGCCTCTTCCTCGCCGACGGGGAGGTTGATCGGGCGGATTCGGGCCGTTCGATCGTGCGGATCGAGCCGGAAGTGCCGGACCTGCGTCGGATCAACCCGGGCGAGGATGCTCGGGGAATGGCTGGAGACTACGGCCTGCGCCTGCGGCGACTTCGTCAGGTCCTGTATCTGCCGAACGATGCGGGAGAGATAGAAGGGAGCGAGATTGTTCTCGGGCTCTTCGATCGCGATGAGCGTGAGCGCCGGTAACGGTACGCCGCCAGCCTGGAAACCGGCTCCAGCAGGATCGGCGACGATCCCGGCTTCAACGTCCAGTGTCGCTGCGGTCATCGCCAAATGGAAGAGCGACCTCTGGCCGTCGCTCAGATCATCAAGGGCTCGCTCCCGGCCGACCTCGTCGGGGCGGAAGACCACCTCTACCTTCCGGATGAAATGCTCAAAACGCAGATCGAGCGGGCGGAAGAGCGGCGTCGTGTCGGTCCCGGCTGTGTACACTTCCTGCCACCGCCGCGTCACCGCTGCGGAAATCACATCGACGGCCGGCTCCCCGGCGAAAGCGCCGTTCAAGGCGGCGCCGGCGTTTGTGAACGTGTCGCGGACTCCTGCGACCAGTTGATGGCGCGCCACAGCCTGCCGCGCAGAAAGGCCGTCACCTGGGAGGCGCCGTCCCGCGTCGCTGGAACGTAGATCATTTGGATCCGCGCCCGGTCGGGGGCTTTCAACTCGGTGCAATCAGGGTCGGTGAACGCCCCGAAAGTCCGGATCGCCCAGTATTTCTGTTCAATCGCACCATCGAGCGAACCGTCATCGGTCCAGGTCGCTTCGAGACGCAGGCGACATTTCAGCTTGCCCGCCTCTTCAGCGGCCATCTGATGGAAGAATTCCGGAATTGCCGCGCCACCGGCGCCGTCGGCGTCTAGTTCTGGAAAGGCGATCATTGCCTCTAAGACGAAGTGTCTCTGGGGTGGCGCAACAAGCTCGGTGGAAGGGACGTGAAAATCCTGACGCCGCAGTCGTCGCTGATCGCCCGTCACGCCGAAGAGGCGCTGCAGGGCCTGCATCAGGGCGGTCTTGCCCGCGCCGTTGACGCCGACAAAGGTGGTGAGGCCGGAGGTTAGATCGACGCTTGTCGCAACTGGTCCGAAGCAACGGAAATTCGTCAGACTGAGCCGCTCAATAAACATTTTAGCCGACCTCCCGTTATTGGTGGCCGATCGCGTCAAGTTTCCCTTGATTGGCAGTCGCGGCCTTCCATGATTTCGTCTCTTATACTTCATCGATCAGTACAAGGCGCGCTGAAGCTTCAAGAATCGAGAGGCCCCTAAGCACGCCTTCCTCAAGCGTTTGTCGCGACCGCTGACGGCTTCGAAAATAGCGCGTGGCGAAGTTCGATCTGTGATCCGGTTTGGCGGGTGTGCCTTGTGTGGAAGCGCTCGATCGCTTCGATCGCGGCAAGGGGTGTAGGCCCCTCAGCGAGGGCGAGAGGGACATGGCTGCCGATGACGTCGGCAATCCGTGAATTGGCAAAGGGCACGTCGCCGTCGAGCACGTAACCGAGCATGCACCCCACAGGCAGCTGCTCGGCATACTGCTCGGTGAGAAAACGCATCATGCCTTGTGTGACGTACACGGTGGCCAGGGAACTGCGGCTTCCGCCGTTGATCACGTTGAGCCGCTTGCACTCATAAGCCAGGTATCTCTCCCGATCCCAGTCGAAGAGTACGGCGATGTCGATGATGCCCTTGCTGTATTTCGACCCGTCAGCCGCTAGGCCGAACGGCTCGAACTGATACTCGACCCAATGGCATAACCGACGCACCACAACGTCCTTGGCGAGGCGATCGACGAGGTTGATGGTGATGTCATCTTCCCCTGGCTGTTCGGGAAGAACCGCCATGCACTCTGGCCACGCTGCCGCGATCCTCTCGAGGAAGCGGTCGTCAAACGAAACGAAGTTGTCGACCCATCCCTGCACATCACCGATCAGCATCACTCCGCGCCCCGCTGTTGCGGCGCGGCGGCAGCTTGCTGGAGGTCGAGCGCTATTCCATCCGCATCGGCGAGCGCCGTGGAGCGCAGCCAGAAGCGCATCTGCATAGGCTTGATGAGGTAGAGGCAGTCACCGACGAAAACGCGCAGATCCGGCATGAGCTGGAAGTTGCCGTCGAGGGGCCTGTGGATGTGGGCTGCAAGTTGCTCGAGTACGTCGCTGAGCTCGCCGGCCGCATCTTCGGCATAGTCTTCATGGCCGCCCAGCTGAAGGCGAAGGATCGCCAGGTCAGCGCCGCGCGCGACAAGGCGCGCATCGATCTTTTTGCCTTTGAACCAGACCGAGAGGCTGGCCGACAATGTGTGCGCGTATTGAGCGCGTTGCGGTTCGTCAGGCGCGCGCCAGAGTTTCGGGAAATGGCCCTCATGGGGCTGAAGGGCAGGAAGGATCGCCTCAACGGTATCGTCGATCAGCGCGATTTCATCGGGCGACAGGCAGAAGTATTGGTACGAGAGTCGGTCGATTGTCCGCAGGATCTCGCCGTCGCCGACCTGCATCGAGAAAGGCTCGTTGGAGCGTTCGCGTGCGTCGTCCACAATTGCGATCAGCTTCAGCGCGGCTTGGGCGGCTGCGGCGTGATCGGGGACATCGTCGGGTGATGGAAATGGCAATCGTAGCAGGTCGGCTTGCTGGACTTCGGGTCGATCCGACCCGAACGAAGCGGTGCCGTGAAAAGCATACCAAACCGCTATGCGACTATTGAGTATCGCGGTCAGGAGCTTGGCACGGTCGCTCTCGCCCTCCGGCACCACGATCGCCTGGAAGATATGCTGGAAGGTCAGAGGTCGATCGCAATAGGCGGCGCGAAGACGGTTCTGCGACGTCTCGACCCCACGCGGAATAAGGATCCGCGAGCCATCGAACCCGGCCTCGAACCCGCGACGACGAACCGTCGACGATGCGGCCGGTATTAAGCCTTCCACAGTTTGGGCTAGGCGTGAGTAGGCCGCAATGGGTAGGTCCGGCAGCCGGCCGACATACGCGCTTTCGAGTGGAGGCGCATCGCTATCGCTGTCTTCATTGAAGGGCTGATAGCCTTGCCCGATCACCCAGCGATTGCCCGGCTCTTCGCGGCGACGGCTTAGGCCGCCAAAATCATTGACGAAGGCCTGTAGCTTGGGAAGCCGTGCGAGGTAGCCGAACAGTTTGGCGTCCGGTTCGCGCATCCAAAGGCGCTGCTTGAAGATGAGCGGGTTATCGAGAACCGCGCCTACCCCGAGCGAGGCCTTGTCCGCGCTGCTCAGCGTGATGACACGCTTGATGCGCAGGTTGAGGTCGGCCTTCGGCGCCCAGTAGTCGAAGCGATACGGGAAATTACCCGCATTCGCGCTGCCGTAGATGATCAGAGCTGTCGGGCGATGGGCTTTCTCGAAAAGCTGAAAGCGAAGGTCGGCGAAGTTGATGACGCGGCGGACTTGGGATTTCCGGAAGAACGCATCACGCGCTTCGACCGTCTTTTGGGCGTGGTTATGCAAAAATCCCATCGCCGGCAGCAGGAACGCGATCAGTCCGCCGTCGGCGAGATGCGACAGCGCTTTCCAGCTGAATGCCCAGGCGTCCTCGCCACCGGGCATGGGATGGCCGTTTTTTTTGCTCCACTGCACAGACGAACGGGCCGGACCGCGGCGGCTGGTCCATGGCGGATTGCCGATGATAACCTCGTATCGGGCGCCGTCAGGTGACACTTCGAAGAAGTCGCAGCAGACGAGGTTCTTGCCCCAAAGTTCCGGGAGGAATTTCCCGCGAGTGATGAGCTTGCGGATGTCGCGTGGCGACACCTCTTCGAGCAAGGCGATGTAGAGCGAAAACACGGCAACCCGAACGGCGCCGCCATTCAAGTCCCAGCCATGGATTTGGCTGAGCAAGGACAGCAGCGTTTTCCAGGAAATCGACTGCGTCTTGTGCTTGGCGCGCCAGTGTTCGCATAGCCGCTGGAACGAGCGGACGAGGAAAACGCCTGAACCGCAGGCAGGGTCGAGGAAGTTCCCTGTCGTCTTTGTCGCATCCGGCAACATCTCCCACGCTTGGGAAACGACGGTGTCGGCGAGGAACATGGGCGTGTAGTAAGCACCGTTGGCGCGGCGTTCGGTCTCGCGTTCACCCAGGAACCGATCGTAGACGGCGCTGACGAGCTCGATCGGGATATAGCGGAAGTCATAGCCCCAGAACCGCTGCTGTCCGGAACACGCCATTTCTTCACGGCCTGACCGGAACCGCGCCAAGATCGCCAGATGCGCAGGCGTGACTTCTGGCGCCTCGCCCGTGGCCTCGAAGGAGCACGGCGCGACGAACAGATCGCCGTTGAAATCCGCGTGGAGGGTCCGGAAGAGGGACCGGAAGAGATTAACGTCGCCGGTTTCCAGCAGCGCCGAAAAACTCTCCGCGCTCTTCTCGGAAACGGCGGCAAAGTAGGTGGGCGTTACGATCTCCCGGTCCTCAAGGTAGGCGATAAACATCGCCTGTATGAGCAGGGCCTGGGCCGCATCGGGAGCGAGCGCGGTCTTTTGCAGGAGGTCATGGGACGCATTCAGATTGTCGAGGAGAACCTGATCGATGCGTTCTTTCGGGGGAAAATACTCACCGTAATCCTTCCAGAGACGCCCGGATTCTGCGCCGTAGATAAGGTTCTGAAACCGCAGCGCTTCGGTCGTCAGGCTGAGGCTATCGATGAGGCAGCGGGTCTCGAAGGCGTCGCCTGGATCGCTCAACGGAGTACGGGCGAGCGAAAACGCTCTGAGCGTATCGTCGGCGATAACCAGCAACAGGCTGGCCAGGCCCTGATTCCAGAGTGCGCCGTGAAGATCAGTAATAGCGGCGCGGTCGTAGTGATCGGCTTCCAGGATCGCGACCGTCGGGACGCCCTGGACGCAGAAGATCGCCGATAGACCCATTTCATTGAGGGCGGCTCGGATAGCCGCTGCGTGCGGCACGTCGCTGACGGCCTCGGCCGACTCGTAGAGTTCAGGCGAGCGCCGATGTGTGAGCCCCAAGCGGTCTTTCCACTCTGGCGCCAATGCGGATGCCAGAGTGGGGGTCATGCTCGCTTCTCGCGCCGTTCCGGCTGCACAGCCACTGAGGTGGGGGGAAACTGCAGATGGCCCTGCTCTTGGT
Organism: Hoeflea algicola; assembly: GCF_026619415.1. Taxonomy (NCBI): domain Bacteria; kingdom Pseudomonadati; phylum Pseudomonadota; class Alphaproteobacteria; order Hyphomicrobiales; family Rhizobiaceae; genus Hoeflea; species Hoeflea algicola. Next base: position 126,060 of record NZ_JAOVZR010000003.1, on the reverse strand, counting down.
CGACTTCAGTCGCAGTGAGGGCCGAGCGTAGTCGTGCTATTATTGGCGCGCACGGCACGCAGAGGCTTGAGGCGTCCGGCGAACAGCGGTGGGCTACACTTGCGTCGACAAGGCGGAAATTGTCGATTTCGATCAAAGCGACGCAGCTTTCAAGCGAGCGCCAAGACTTTCCCCGGCACTCCTTGAACAGCAGATCGAAACGATCCCCGACCGTTCCGACGCGTACGCCGAAATGTCTGACAAGTTCGGCGACTATCGCTATCGCGACAACGTCCCCCGGCGTGAAGCTAGGGGCATGCCCTTTGTGTAGGCTCAGTGCCGGAATAGCATTCCGCCATGTGCGAAAAGCATCCACTGAAATGGAAATCAATTCGCGAATCTGGCTCTGAGTATACTGCATTAGTGCACCTTAGTGCGGAGTCGGCGCCAGATCAATGCGGGGCGCACCCCAATTGCGTTCGCTCTATGTTTGCGTACGGCGGATACTTGCATTCGGTTTCGGAACTCTCGGATGGCAGGGGGAGCAATGATTATGCGACCATTGCCGATCAAGTCCTGACTGACGTCAGCAAACTCAGGACACCGGGGTATACCGCATAGTCGGTTCCCGACCCCAATCTCGCCGTTCATGCATTCCGCAGCGAAGTCTGCTCTCCGCCCAGCTTTCCGATTTGAGACACGATGAAACAGGCCAGCTTGTCTCCATTGTGGCCATCCCAACATTGCTCGCGTGGGGGTTCGAAGCGTCGGAGCCAGACCGCTAGATCAGCCCCAGCCGGATCGCGATCGAGGCGGCTTGCCGGCTGTTGGCCGCTCCAAGCTTTCGCGTTGCCTCGTCGAGATAGGAACGCACGGACCGATATCCTATCCCGATCGTTTCTGCGATGTCCGGCATCGACATGCCGTCTGCGAACCAGCGCAGGCATTCGGCCTCGCGCGGTGAAAGTCGGATGTCTGAAGCCAGGGCAGCATCCTGGGTCGCCGAGGCGAGATGGGAATGGATAAATGCGAGCGCCATCGCTGCAGTGACTGGATCGGGGTCCTCGTCGATGCACACAATGGACTTACCGGAGGCCAGTGTGAACACCATCCTGTTCTTGAAGCCGACAGGAACCGAGACCGACAGGCCTGAGCGGATTCCGAACCGATCCGCATCCTTGTAGAATTGCCTTACATCGAGCCTTCCAATTCGTCTGGCTTCGTCCGCCGACCACTGAAATATCGGCGGCCCATGTTTGGCCTTGGTGACGACTGGATCAACTCGAATGTAGTTCTTCTGGACGTAGTGCTCCTGCCATTCCCTGGGATAGTTCGACACAGCAAAGCTCTCTTGCCCACGCAGATGCAGGTAAGCGAAATAGTCGAAACCGGCGCTCTCGGCGAAATCCCGCAAGGCGCGCCGTGCTGCCCGCTCCTCAAGCGGCAATGAAAGCATATCGATCAATTGCAGGAGGAGCTCGTTCAAGATGATAAAATTCCGGCATGGTGGTGAGCTGCGGAAACAAGCTCCGCCACGTTGAGGTGTCGGGATTTCCGACCTCAGATTCATTGATAGGCTTTTGGGAAAACGATGTCCTGATCGACCAGAACGTTGAAGCGATAACCCGGCCTGATTTCGAGCGTGGGCTGGACATTGAGGCTTTTCGACACGGTTTGCTGCGAGATCTGCCCGAAGGTCTGGGCAAAGGACCGCCTGGCCGCATCCGCCGCGCTGTCTGTCGTTGTCGCGGTGCTGGTGTCTTTCGGGAGCAGCATGTCCGTCCCTGCGCCAATCAGGGCGACGAGGATCGCCGAGCCAAATGTCTCGAGATAGTGATTGTTGACCTTGTCGTTGAACCCGCCATAGCCGGCGGCATCGGTGCCAGCCATACCGCCGATCTGCAGAGCTGATCCGTTCGGAAAGATGATATCGGTCCAGACGACAAGCACCCGGTTTTGCCCGAAGGAGACGTTGGAATCGTAGCGACCAAACAGTTTTGTTCCTTGCGGGATGAGCAGTCGCCGGCCGGTCGCGCTGTCATAGACGTTTTGCGATACCTGGGCAGTGATGCGACCGGGAAGATCGGAGTTGATACCGGTAACGAGCGTCGCCGGAATGACCGATCCCCGTTTAAGTTCAAAGGGCGACATTTGCGGAACAACCGAATTCGGCAGGTATCCGAGATCGGCGATATCCTGGTTGAAGAACTGTGCCTTCCCAACCTGCCCGTTCGGATCGGCAACCTGTCCACCAATGCCGGCCTGCAACGCAGTGCCATATAGATCCATTGCACTGCCTGACCTTCCCGCAGGTGAAACGGACTGTTGTGATGCTGCGACCGGCATAGCATTCTCGTTATTGAGGCCCTTGAGATTGACGGCTGTCGGCGAGTTGGCAGCGGCTTCCCCAGCCTGAATGCTTGCCATCTGCTGGCGATGATATTCGCGGAGCATCTGTTCTTCCTGCTCGCGCTGCAACCGGGCGCGCCACACAGCCTCGGGCTCGATAGCTGGGGTTTGCGGCGGTGTTGTCTTCTGAAAATTCTGGTCGGGTGGAGTGAACGGGTTACGAGTGGGTTCTTCACTTTCGACCGCTGGCGTCGGTTGCATCGAAATGACCTTCGGCTCGCCGATGATCCCGTCGGGTACGCCCTGTTTGAGCCTTTCGGCATCATTGGAGGCTGGTTGCGACGAAGACGTGTCGATCTGCCGGTCCCCGAAATGCAATCCCCTCGAGGAGAGGCCAAAGAAAATCGCCGCCAGAAAGACCACGATGAGGATGATCGCAACGATGATCGGCACACGATTCAGTCTTCGGATTCTTGGCCCACTCTCGGCACCGGCGCCACCAAGCTTTAGCGATTGTGTCATGAGCCGCCCGCCAATCTCCGCTGCATGACGGACAAGGGACTTGCGGGCACCGCTCCGGTCGTGCCGAGCGTGTACATCCGTGTGAGCTCGACCTTCAAGGTCGAGATCCGCACAAGCATACCGTCCTCGAACGGATCGACGCTATAGGCCAGCGGTTCCACAGCCGTTTGATTTGTCGCCTGGTCGGTCACAACGGCATAGCCTTTTTCCCGCAGGCTCGTCTCGAGCACTGGGCCGAACACCGCGTCGTTGCCACGTAGCGCAATTGTCGTATTTCCGGGTCCGACATGCTCCGCGAGCCGCGCCACCATGTCTGCGGCAATCGAAATTGCGGCTTCGGTTGAGAGTTCGGCGGTGACTTCGCTTTGAATCAATCCGGCTCCGCCCATCGTCTGGCAAGCCGCAAGCAGAAAGAGGCAAAGGAAGGCGGCGGGAATACGCACATAAGAGAATAGGCCCAACATCCCCTACCCTCCCCGCCGGATTGTGATTTTCTGCTGTTGGCGCCCGACGCCCGAGACGAGGATCGCTCGATCGATATTGTAGTCGACCACCATCATTGTTCCCTTCATCCGGTAGTTGACGATCCGGTTTTCGCCACCGGAGACGACGAACAGCACCGGTGCATCCTGACCGGAGAGCGAAGACGGAAACTGGATGAAGGTCTTCATGCCGTCGCTATAGATCCGGGTCGGCCGCCAGCGGGCCGAGCCGCTGACATGGAAGGAGAAGTCGAGCTGGTCGGCGGGAACGCCGGCGCCGGGCACGACGCTCGCCTCAATCCGTGCGTTGATCTCGGCGAAGCGTGCATTGATGTCCTCGGGGTAGTCGAAGCCGACACGGGCCATGTACTGGGTCGGATGAGACTTGAGCTGAATGTGATAGGTCCGCCGCGAGGTGGTCACGACCATCGACGTCATGAGCCCTGCCTCGGCAGGTTTGACGATCAGATGCACTGCCTGACCGTTCGGCGCGCCGGATGTCGCCGGATCGACCTTCCACCGCACCGTGTCGCCGACAAGGACGTCCCGAACGATCTCGCCGGCCTGAAGTTCGATGTCGCAGACCTGTAACGGCGAGCAGACGACCGAGGGCTGGACCTCGCCATAGAGGAAGATCACCTTCCCGTCCGGCCCGCGCGTCACAACGCCCCGGCTGTGCTGCCACTGTCCGGAAAGCTGTGTCCCGCGGGTTTCATTGCTGCTCAACTGCTGTGCGGAGACCGGCAGGCTTGTCACCGAGACCATGACGCCGGCGCAAAGTGCGATGGCGGGGGGCATGCTTTTCTTCATGTTTCTATCCTTGCGCGCGCTCACAACTGCGCTGTCCAGTCAAAATCCTTGAGGTAGAGGCCGATGGGGTTGAGCCGTATCACCGCCTCGTCCTGTGGCGGGGTCAACGCCACCGTGGCGACGCCACGGAACCGCCTCGTTGAAATCTCTTTGCCTTGCCGGTCGCGCTCATATTCCGTCCAGTCGATCTGATAGCTCTGGTTGGAAAGCGGCACGATGTTGGTGACCTCGATGGCGACCGTCTTCGATCTTGCCCTGTCAAAGGGCGAGTTGTTCCGAAACCAGGCATTTACCTTTTCGGTCGCCGGGTCCGACGATCTGAGTAGCGCATAGGTGCGGTCGATATATTGTTTTTGCACCACGGCATCGGGTGTGACGGAGCGGAAGTTCGATAAGAAACTTCCAAGCGCCGCACGCACCACTCTGGCGTCGGCATATTCAATCTGTTGCGGAAACCCGATGGTCGCGGCGGTCCCGAGCTTGTCGACTTCCACGATGTAGGGAACGAGCTTGACCTGAGTGCTCTGGTAAAGCGCGTAGGAGAAGCCGATCACCGCCATAAGCATGCCGGTGACACCAACGATCCGCCAGGCAGCCGCCGCCTTGACATAGGAGCCGTAACGCTCGTTCCATTCCTGACGTGCGGCGAGATAGGGGTTTTCGGGGGGATGTGTTTTGGCCATGGTCTCTGTCACGCTTTCTCGTCACGGTTCGGGCTTGGACCTGGACGACCCTGACCCTGATCAAGCTTGGCGTTGGCAAGACCAAGCGTCGACGCGCCCCAGGTGCCGGGCACCCCGATCGCCTTGTCACGCGAAGCGGATGCAACGGCACCACCGGCCGCGCCGACACCGCTTGCCATGCCCTTGAGTGCGGCCGCACCGAACGAGCTGCCGCCGGCGCGGGCATTGGAATAGGCCGCGGCCCCTGCCCTCGCCCCGCCCGTGGCGAGCGCAGCACCTCCGGCGGCAAAGCTCGCGGCTTGCCCGCCATGGCGTATGGCTTCCATGCCGCCCGTTACGGAAACGCCCTGCACCATCCCTTGCACAATGTTCGGCACATACATGGCGATGACAAACACCACGACGGAGATGCCGGCGATCGCCAGTGTGGATAGGAACTCGTCGCTGTTTGACGGCGTATTGGCGAGGCCGATCAGAACTTCCGAGCCGATCCTCGCGATCATCACGAGCGCCATCAGTTTCATGCCAACGGAGAAAGCGTAGACGAGATAGCGGACCGAAAAATCCTTGGTGTAGCTCGACCCGCCGAGCCCGAGCATGATCATGCCGGCGAGCAGGCCGACATACATTTCCGCCATGACGGCAACGAAGATTGCCGCGACGAGGCTGAATGCGATCACCACGACCACCATCGCGAAAACCGCGGCGATCGCCAGAGCGTTATCCTCGAACAGGCCGAACTGGGCCTTGGCTGACATGGCGCTTGCCACCTGCAGACCGGCATTGAAGACATTGGCGGGCGATGCCGAGCCGCCGCCGGCGCCGATCTGGTAGAGGCTGTCAACCACGGCCTTTGCAAAGTCGGGCCCTTGCTCAAGCATGAAAACGAAGAGCCCGATGAACATGATGCGGCGGACAAGCTCTGCGAACCATGTATCGAGCGAGGCGGCGGCGATCGCCAACCAGACGGCTGCAATCCCGACCTCGATTCCAGCGAGGATCCAGAACAGCGACCGCGCCGCATTCAAGATCGTGGATTGCCAGCCTTGGGCAGCGTTAGCAATCTCGTTTTCCAGCGTCGTCAGCAGCGTGCCTTCCTGGGCAAACGCGGGCCCCGCGAACAGACCGAGTGCGAGCGCAGCTGCAAAGAAGACCTTAGTTTTCCGCCTCATCGCCCTCACCTTCACCTGTCTTCCAGCGCGGACGCATCTCCTGCCCACCCGTCGTGTCAAATTTCTGTGGCGCCGGCGCTGATGTGCTGACATGCGAAGTGGGATCAGAGGACATCACGATCTGCCAAACGACGATGCCGCCGATTCCGATGACTGCGAGGACGATCGCAATGAAAATAGTGGACCTGTTCACCAGCGCGGCTCCATTTCCTGCCCACCCGAGGTGGAGGGCGTGGTCGACTTGAAGAATTCCTCGCGACGGTTCTGGGCGAGGTCTTTGGCCGCTTGTTCGGACTGATACCAGGTGCCCATCATTGTCACTTGCTGGGAGACGAGTCCCCGCAGCTTCTGGGCCTGGGCGACCTGCTGGGCTGCAATCTGGTGGCCGAGCTGAAGCGCCTGCATCTGACCGACCGCGCTTTGCGACATCGACCGCAACTGGCTCATCGTCGATTCCTCGGAGCTGAACTGGTCCGCAGTCAGTCCGGCCGCCTTAAGCGTTGCGGCAATCGTGTCGCGATTGGTGTCCGACCAGGTCTGATAATTTGCGGAAAACGTCTCGCCGCTGGTGAGCCCCGACTTGAAATCGGCAAAACTTTGGAACCGCTGCCGAAGCACATCGTCAGCATTGCCCATCGAGAAAGCAATTGACTGACCCTGATTGACGAGGCCGCGTAGCCTGTTGAGATCGCTTTCCACCTGACCCCAGACCTGGTTCGGAAGCGTCAGCGTGTTCTGGAGCATGTTTTCGTAGATCTTCAGCTGGTTCTGGATCTGCTCCGCCAACTGCGTGATCTGCGTCACCTGATTGCCGATCTGCTCGGTCGACTGCCCGACGAGACTGACAAGCTCGGTATTGTTCAGGATCTGCGTCCATTCGGTCGCCCCGCCCGTCACGGTGCCGGCATCGGCATGAACGATCGGCAACCACGCGGCCACCGTCAGAGCTGCGACGGCAATTTTAGTTGATCGAGAGAATGCGTTTCGCATTGTCCACTCCCCTTGTCCGCAACCAGTGCATGGGCCATTCAGGTCCATGCTGTTGGCTGAGTTCATTGATGTGCTTGAGATCTTGCCTGCCCGACACGCCGACAAAGGCGAGTGCGACGGGTCCAAGTGTCATATCGAACAGACGCCGCCCTTCTGGAGACGCGACGTAGTATTCCCGCTTCGGAATGGCGGTTGTGACGATCTCGATCTGCCGCTCGTTGAAGCCGATCCGTTCGTAGAATTCGCGGGTTCCGGATTCACGCGCGGCGCCATTCGGCAGGCATATCTTGGTCGGGCAGCTTTCCTTGAGCACGTCGATAATCCCGGACTTCTCGGCATCCGAGATCGACTGTGTGGCGAGAACGACGGCGCAATTGGCCTTTCGCAGGACCTTGAGCCATTCCCTGATCTTGTCACGGAACGTTGCGTGGCCAAGCATCAGCCAGGCCTCGTCGAGGATTATCAGGCTTGGCTTTCCGGTCAGGCGCTTCTCGATCCTGCGGAAGAGATAGAGAAGGACGGGGACGAGATTGCGCTCGCCCATATTCATGAGTTCCTCGACCTCGAAGGTCTGGAACATCCCAAGCGTCAACCCGTCTTGCTCGGCATCGAGGAGCTGTCCCATCGGACCGTCGACCGTGTAATGGTGAAGCGCGGTCTTGATCTCGCGCATTTGAACGCCACTCACGAAGTCCGAGAGCGATCGGCCGCGCGCCTCGGCCATCAGGGCGATCTGACGGGCGATCGCGTTGCGGTGGTCGGGTGTGATGGTCACTCCCTGCATGGAAACAAGCGTTTCGACCCATTCGGCCGCCCATGCCCGGTCCCCGTCGGTCGAAAGCTCGGCCAGCGGGCAGAACGCGAGCGCACCCTCCCCTGCCCCGATCTCGTAGTGATCGCCGCCGGCGGCCTTGGTCAGCGGGTAGAGCGACTTGCCTTTATCAAAGGAGAAGATTTGCGCCGCTTCGTACCGGCGGAACTGAGCCGCGATCAGCGCCAGCAAGGTCGACTTTCCCGACCCCGTCGGCCCGAAGATCAGCGTATGGCCGACATCGTCGACATGCAGGTTCAACCGGAAGGGAGACGAGCCGCTGGCGACCTGCATCAGCGGCGGGGCATTGGGCGGGTAGAAGGGGCAAGGTGCCACGGCGCTGCCCGCCCATACGGAATTGACCGGAATGAGATCAGCGAGATTGCTTGTGTTTATGAGAGGTTCGCGGATATTGGCGTAGGTATTGCCGGGCAGGCTGCCGAGATAGGCCTCAGTCGCATTGAGCGTCTCGATCCGGGCGCCGAAGCCTTCGGCCTGGATGAGCCGTCGGACCGCCTCTGCCTGATCGCGCAGACGAGCTTCGTCGGTGTCGAACATGATTATGACCGGCGTGTAATAGCCATAGGCGACCAGCTGCGACGAGGCGGCGGCAATCGCGTCCTCGGTTTCGGCCACCATCGTCATGGCGTCCTGATCGACCGAGCTGGTTTGGGTCTGGAAGAGCTGATCGAAGAACGGCCGGACTTTCTGCTGCCACTTTTTGCGGGTGCGCTCGAGCTTCTGGCGTGCCTCCTGATCGTCGAGAAAGAGAAAGCGGCTCGACCATCGATAGGTGAGCGGCATCAGGTCGAGCGAATTGAGGATTCCAGGAAAACTCTCGGCTGGAAAGCCGTCGATGCCGACCACGGCCAGATATCTGCCGTCGACCATGGGGGAGAGCCCATGATGGAATTCTGCCGTGACCAGCCAGTCGAGATACATCGGGATCGCCGGCAGGCGGACTGGATAATTCTCACCGAGGATACAGAAGCGGATGAACTGGAAGAGCTCGTCATAGCGCGCCCCGCTTCCTGTCTCCGGATCGATAACCGTGCGTGTTACCATGCGCCGGATCGACAGCACGTTGCCGAGATACTGTTCGACCTCACGGATCGAGGTCTGGAACGAATTGAGGACGCGGTTCGCATAGGTCTCCGATCGGCTTGCCTCGTCGGAATAGACATATCGCGCCATGGCCGACCGGCGAGGTTCCGGTGGCCGATAGGTGAGGATAAGGGCGTGCAGGCTCTCGTAGTGGCCGCGCTCCGCCTCGAAATGTGCGCGACGCTCTTCGTCGATCGCCCGTGTGACCGGATCGGGGAAATGGCAGGCGTCACGAGCCGGATAGGCCGTCGTCGGCACGCGCACGGCCTCGACCTGGATCATCCAGCCGGTCCCGAGCCGCGAAAGGACGGCGTTGATCTGGCGCGACACCTCGTTTCGCTCGACATTGGTCGAGCTCTCCGAATCCGGTCCCGCAAAATACCAGCCAGCCATCAGCGAGCCGTCCTTCAACAGAATGATCCCGTCAGCGACCAGGCCCGCATAGGGCAAGAGGTCGGAGAAGGACGGTTTTGAGTTTCGGAATTGCTTGAGCGCCACCATGAGAGCTCAGTACCTCCGCCATGGCGACGATGTCGGCCGATAAGTCGGTCGATAGCCGATGTGGCGCAGATAAACCTGCCGCATCATCGGATCGGCCTTGGCCATAATCCGGAGGATCCCGACAACGGCGATCCAGATAGCAATGCCCAGCAACACCGAGAACCAGGTCAGCACCACGAAGATGAGAATGACCGTGGCAAGCCCGGTCAGAAGCACGAGTTCACGATCGGCGCCCATCAGATGGTTTGACCGCGACAATGCGCGATGGATGGGCGAGCGGGAAAGGGGTGCGCCGGCTTCAGCCATCAGTCCCCTCCCCTCGCCCGCCTGGTGCAACCTGATCTGGGAGGCCGATCGAGGCGCCCGATGCGCCGAACAGTCCGACGATCTGGGTCGCACCAAGCAGAATGCCTGCGACAAGGACGACATACATCAGCCGCCGCGCGAAGTCGTTGAGTTCGCCGCCGAAGATCAGCATGCCGCCGGCGACAGCGACGGCGGCGAGCGCGATAAAGCCGGCAACCGGGCCGGTGATCGATTCCTGGATCTGCTGGAGCGGCCCCTCCCATGGGAGGCCGCCACCGGAACTTGCGAGAGCTGGAGACGCGACTGCCACGCAAAGCAAGGCAACTATGGCTCCCATCGAGGCGTTTCGGCGGAAATTATGCGGCATGGCTGTCCTCGTCGGTCTGGGAATTGTGGTCTGTTTCGTAGGTCGCGCCGTCGAAACCGGTAACGCGCATCACGTCGCGCACACGCCGGCCGGTCGCCGTTCGTTCGATGGAGACGACGAGATCAACAGCTTCGCCGATCACTTCTCTCATCGGCTGCTGGCTCACCTCGGCGGTCAGCTGCTCGAGGCGCCGCAGCGCGGAATGCGCGGTGTTGGCGTGTATGGTGGTGATCCCGCCCGGGTGGCCTGTGTTCCACGCCTTGAGAAGGGTCAACGCGGCGCCGTCCCGAACTTCGCCGACTATGATGCGATCGGGGCGCAAACGCATCGTACTTTTTAGAAGCCGCGCCATGTCGGTACTGTCGGTTGTGTGCAGGCAAACTGCGTTCTCGGCCGCGCATTGGATCTCGGCCGTGTCTTCCAGAATGAGCAACCGATGCGATGGAGCGGACTGGGCGATTTCGGCGATGACTGCGTTGGCCAATGTCGTCTTGCCCGATCCCGTTCCGCCGGAGACGACTATATTCAGCCGTTCCTGAATGGCGCGTCGAATGAGGCTTGCCTGAAGCCTGGTCATCACGCCGCCGCTCACATAGTCCGCAAGCGGGATCAGACGGGATACGCGCCGGCGAATGGTGAAGCTGGGTGCCCTCACCACCGGGGGAAGCAGACCCTCGAACCGATGCCCGCCTATCGGCAGTTCACCGGAAATAATAGGCTGTTCGTCGTCTGCCTCGGTCTGCAGGGCGTGTGCAACGCTGCCAATGATGATCTCGGCCGCGCCCACCTGCAGCGCGCCAATCCTTGCCATCCCTTCGCCCAGCCGCTCGACAAACAGCCGTCCGTCCGGGTTGAGCATGATTTCAACGACATCGTCGTCTTCGAGTGCCGCGCAGATCACATCTCCGAGCGCTTCACGTAGTTTGCGGACCAACCGGGAATGGGAGGAACTCGTGCTCATGGATCCTCTCCAATTGGCGAATTTAGGTGCCGCTGGTCGTGGTCAAATCTTGTATGCATCGCATCCACCGTTGCTACTTGCGGGTGAGTTGCGGTTTTGATCGAATGAGAGAAGCCGGTCACCCCGGCAGATCTGCCGGGGTGGTTAGATGAGTGTTCGCGCGGTATCCGCTGAGCGGGGCTTGAGTTCGACTCAGATCACTGAGTCGGGGTGATAATCGGTGGGATTGGGCTGGAACTTGCGCTCTACATAGTTTTCGAACGACGGCGTGCGAAGTCGCCCCGGCAGATGTGCCGGGACAGCAAATATCCATAAAGGCATTCGTGGCGTCAAATAAGTATTGGAAAACACTGGATAAATTCTGCTTTTCCAGAGAATCTGGAGGCCGATGGTTTGGCCCGTGTTAAGAAACCGTTAACCAAAAACCGCTTGCGCCGGAACCGGAATCGCCCATAGTAATAACGCTTTCCCGCATGTTGCTTGGGAAAAAGCGTTATTTCGATGGAAGTGAGATGTTGGTGTCAACAGTCGATGAGCAAAATGCGATGGATTTCGACGAGGAGATCATCCAGCAGGGTGAATTGATCTCCGATCGTCTGAATATGCTCCGTCTCGAGCAGTACCCGCCTGACGCGCAAAAGGGTCTGCGTTTGTTCTCGTTGGCCGAGGTTGCAGACTTCATTGGCGTTACCCAGAACCACGTGAAAAAATTGCACTTGGATGGGAAAGGTCCTGTTCCAACGGTCTCATCGTCGGGGAGGCGCTCCTACACCGCAGAACAAATGCTGGAGTTGCGCGAGTATCTCGATAAGCACGGACGTAGCGGCGTGAAGGACTATGTCCCACGTCGACGTGAGGGTGACCATTTGCAGGTCATCTCTGTGGTCAATTTCAAGGGTGGATCTGGTAAGACGACCACCACAGCCCATCTGGCACAGTACCTGGCTCTTACGGGGCACCGTGTTCTTGCTATTGATCTCGATCCGCAAGCATCGCTCACTGCTCTTCATGGCGTTCAACCCGAGCTCGATAAGAATCCTTCCCTTTTCGACGCTTTGCGATACGACAACGAACGCTGTTCGATTAAAGAAGTCATTCGTACTACCAATTTTCCCGGATTGGATATCGTCCCGGCGAACTTGGAGCTCCAAGAGTACGAATACGAAACGCCACTTGCCGCATCTGATCGGAGCTCACCTGAGGGTCGGCTTTTTTCACGCGCATCTCCAATGCGCTAAAAGAGGTTGATGACCGCTATGATATCGTCGTTATCGATTGTCCGCCTCAATTGGGATATCTCACACTGACGGCACTTACGGCTTCGACGGGCGTTCTCATCACTGTGCATCCGCAAATGCTCGACATCATGAGCATGAGCCAATTCCTGCTTATGCTCGGGGGCATTCTGCAATCGATTAAAGGAGTTGGTGCCAAGGTTCGACTTGATTGGTTTAGATACCTCGTGACTCGCTACGAAGCGACAGACGGGCCCCAAGCGCAGATGGTGGGCTTCATGCAGGCAATGTTTGGTAAGAGAATGCTGAACAACCAGATGGTCAAGTCAACCGCAATCTCCGATGCGGGCATAACCAAGCAGACGGTCTATGAGGTCGAGCGAGCGTTGTTCGTTCGCTCGACCTATGACCGGGCCATTGAGTCCCTCAATGCAGTGAACGGAGAAATAACTTCTCTCATCCACTCGGCATGGAGGCGCAAATGAAGGCCATTTTGACAGCCGTGCAGATTGCGGAAAAAAGGTTAGAGAACAATACGATATCTCCCATTTTAGGTGAATATCATGGCTAGAAAGCACCTGCTTGCTAATATTGGAGATCGTCCGGCAAAACCCGTCGAGCAGGACGGAGTGGCGGAATCGCGTGTGGAATATGCGCGCCGCGGCGCTTCACGATCTATGATGCAGTCCCTCGACGACCTTGCTGAGAGCTCGATGCGCGTTCTGGAAGGCGACATTGTGGTATCGCTGGATCCAGATAAACTCGACCCCTCCCCTTATGCGGATAGAATTGGCGAGGACGAAGAAAAGGACGGCGAACTCCTACAGGCCATCAAAAATGCCGGACAGCATTCTCCTGTTCTGGTTCGGCCGCATCCCCAGACAAGCGGCCGCTACATTGTAGTATTCGGCCACCGGCGAGTTAGGGTGGCCCGAAAGCTTGGGCAGGAAGTTCGAGCAGTCATCAAGCCGCTTGAAGATATTGCCCACGTCATCGCTCAGGGTCAGGAGAACTCAGCCAGGGACGATCTGAGCTTCATTGAGAAGGCGCTTTATGCACGGCGCTTGCTCGAGTCCGGAATCGACAAGGCTACCATCAAGACAGCTTTGACGATTGACGACACTTTGCTTTCTCGAATGCTCTCCGTCGCTGATGTCGTGCCAGAAGCCGTCCTCGAGGCGCTCGGCGCCGCGAAGGGTGTTGGCCGGGACCGTTGGGAAGAACTGAAGAAACTCGTTCAAATGCCGGCAAATGCTGAAACTGCGCTGGAGCTGGTTCAGAGTGAGGCATTCGTTGAGGCAGAGGGGAGCCAACAATTCACTGTCCTTATCGATGGCCTCAAGTCTTCTCGAACAAAGAAGGCCAAACCGAAGCAGGCGGCGGAAAAGGTGTGGAGTCTGTCCGAAGCTGCCGTCAAAGTGACGACAAAGGATAGCGGCCGGACCTTCACTCTTGCCTTGAAATCCAAGGATGCATCTCAGTTTGGCGCGTTCCTCTCGGGACAATTGAAGCGCCTTTACGAAGAATTTCAGCAAAACAAAGAGGAGGGCGGTGAGTGAATCAACGGCCGTAAACGGGCGGCCATGGCAGAAATTGGCAAAGAAAAAGGCCACCGAAATCGCTTCCGGAAGCCCTCTCTTAGTGTGGTAGCTAGAGAATCGCACTTCCCGGAATCACAGTCAAGGCTCTTTTGAGTCATGAGCGCCGTTTCGGCGAGCAGTTTTCTATTGCCTAGCAATAGGTGAAAGAAAATGCAGACGCATATCTCCACGACGCCCTTTGGGCGGCGGCCGATGACGCTTGGCCAAATGGCAAGCCAAGTCACCGCGAAATCCATACCCGAGGGAACAACGGTCGAGAAGTGGAAGGTCTTCCGCTCGATTCGTGAAGCTCGGGACCTTCTGGGCGCCACAGACCGGTCCCTGGCCATTCTCAACGCGCTCCTGTCATTCCATCGGGACAGCGAGCTTTCGGGCGACGGGACGCTGGTCGTTTGGCCGTCGAATGAACAACTCATGGCACGCGCGAATGGCATGCCGCCCACGACGCTGCGCCGGCATCTAGCCGTCCTGGTCGATTGCGGACTGATCATTCGTAGAGACAGTCCGAATGGAAAGCGCTTCGCGCGCAAGGGCCGGGGAGGAGAGGTCGAACAGGCCTATGGCTTCGACCTCTCACCGATCGTGGCCCGCGCCGAGGAGTTCGAGCAACTCGCGGAAGCGGTTCAGGCCGAGAAGAAATCCTTCAAGGTCTCCAAGGAACGCCTGACACTGCTTCGTCGGGATGTTGTGAAGATGATTGATGCCGGCGTCGAGGAGGGCGTTCCAGGTAACTGGGGTCGTATTAGCCAGATCTACCAGGAGATTATCGGGCGCCTTCCGCGCACGGCACCGCGCCAGGTCGTCGAAAGCCTTTGTGACGAGCTCCAGGAGTTGTGGACCGAGGTGCATGACATGCTGGAACTATTCACGAAAACACAGAATATGGATGCCAATGAGTCCCAATATGGACGCCACATACAGAATTCAAATCCAGACTCCATATTTGAATCTGAAAACGGCTCTCGAAAAAGAAGGAAGCGGGCGGCAGCGCCGATGAAAACGACAACCTGCGGAGTTTGCCGAAGCGGGAGCTGCCCTTGGGGATCGTGCTTGACGCTTGCCCGGACCTGATGGACTTGGCTCAGGGTGGTCGAATACGCCACTGGAGCGATTTTTTGGCGGCCGTGGAGGTGGCCCGGCCGATGCTGGGGGTCAGTCCGAGTGCGTGGCGAGAAGCTTGCGACGCCATGGGCGAGGTTCAGGCGGCGATCACGCTGGCCGCAATCCTGCAGCGGTCCGATCAGATCAACAGCGCTGGGGGATATCTGCGCAGCCTCACCGACAAGGCGAGAGAGGGCCGTTTCTCGACCTGGCCGATGGTGATGGCCTTACTGCGGTCCAAGCTGGATGCAGACAAGGCGGCAGCCACGACCGATAGGGAGCCGCCAAACGGCGACAAGGGCGGGGAAGGACAGTATGAGGTCTCGGAAGCGCTTCTGAAATCCCTAAACAAGCCCAGATCGTGATGGTGAGCGCTTTGGCTATTGCTGGATTGGCTGTGGTTTCAGCATCGATCAGGCGGGAACGGCGCGCTCGGTCGATAAGGTTCTTGACAAAAGAGGGCGACTATTCCGAATTACCCGCTGTGTCCACTCACGAAACCACCCAAGCTGACCGGCGATTTCGCGATAGGTGAGAACCGGATTGGACGCATGAAATTCCCCGCGTCCAGCGTCATCTCAGGTGCTGCCTGGCGTTCGGGCGTTTCATTGGTTGTGCCGAGCCGGGCGTTGCTCGCTCAGGAGCGCAAGTAGCGCCGGATTGATGTAAAGATTTTCCCGGCCCGCCTTCATTTCCTGCAGCAGGCCCACTTCGGTGAGGGCCTTGAGATAGACCGACGCTGCCTGTCGCTTTGCGATGCCGGCCGTCACAAGGTCGCCGATTCGGCAATAAGGGTTCACGAAGATTACCTCTGCCAACTCGCGCGAATAGATTTTGGGCAGATCGCGTCGGATATGCTCCGCGGTTTGATCCAGCAGGTCGCGGATGGCGCGAATTTGCGCTGTCGACCAGTTTGCCGTTTCGCGCACAGCCTCCAGCATGTAGAGGATCCAGTCCTCCCACGCCTCCTGAGTTGTGACGGCCAGGAGCCGATCATAGTAGGCGCGTTTGTTCCCGATGATGTAGCGGCTCAGATAGAGTATCGGGATGTCCAGCAGGCCTTTGTCGACGAGGAACAGCAGATTCAGCACTCGGCCTGTCCGGCCATTGCCGTCGGTAAACGGGTGGATCGCCTCAAACTGGTAGTGCATCACAGAGAGTCGGATCAGCGGGTCGATGTCCTCGGATTCGTGAATATAGCGCTCCCAATTAGCGAGCTTGTCGCGCAAAAGTGCCTGGCCCTCGGGTGGCGTGTAAATTACTGAGCCCGTTGCCTCGTTCATTAATGCCGTTCCCGGTGTCGCCCGGATATCCAGTTCAAAGCCCTTGATGGTTTGACAGACAGTGATCGCCGTCGACGTCGACACAGGTCGCTGCTTGAGCGTCTGAAAGCCCTCGCTGAGGGCTGTGCGATAGCGTAATGCTTCCTTCGTCGCAGGATCAGCGTGATTGCCGGCTTCGTTGGCGAAGCGGAACAGCCTGTCGGTGGTAGTGACGATGTTTTCGATCTCCGAGCTCGCCTGCGCCTCAAGCAGTGGAATCGAGTTGATCAGAACTGCTTGGTTCGGAATGAGCTGGCCAGATATACGAAGCTCGGCCAGTGCTGCACGAGCCTCGATACAGGCTTTCAGGACTGCCTTTGTCTCAACATCTTTGTGCGGGGGAAGGGGAGGGAGGTCATTGTAGGGGCGATCCGGGCGAAACGACATGTCGATCAATCCTTCTTCGAACGACATGTCGGGCGGACATGTCGTCGTTATCGACATATGGCTAATTTGTGTCGATGGAATTGCATTCTATCGACATATAATAAGTGCTACAAGCCGGTTGTTCAGAAGCATAGGCTAGTCGTAATCGACCGTCTGCTGCCGTTTGACGGGTAGTCGACGATCCAGGGCTTGAAATTCGACCGACTCAGTAATACTCTGTTGAAATCAGGTATTACCGTGGAGCGAACATGACCACCACCGTTACGGCAAAGGGACAAGTGACCATACCGAAAGCTGTCCGTGATCTGCTGGGGATAGTTCCAGGCAGCAAGGTTGATTTCCGCCGCGCCGCCGATGGCAGCGTGGTGCTTGCGCGCACTGATAAAGATCAGCCGGCGACCCGTTTCGCAAAGTTGCGCGGCCATGCCGGCAAGGGCCTAGACACTGACGCGATCATGGCGCTGACGCGTGGCGAAGCGTGACACTCATAGATACCAACGTTCTGCTCGACCTCGTCACCGACGATCCGAACTGGGCCGACTGGTCGATTGCCCAGCTTGAGGTAGCAAGCCTCACCGGGACGCTATTGATCAACGATGTTGTCTACGCCGAGCTGGCGGTTCGTTACGACCGCATCGAGCTTCTTGAAGCGTTTGTCGATGAGGCAGGCCTCGTACTCGCTCCGATGCCACGAGCGGCACTCTTCCTGGCCGGTAAAGTGTTCACGCAATATCGCAGGTCGGGTGGATCCCGGACCGGAGTCCTGCCCGACTTCTTCATCGGCGCCCATGCGGCTGTCAACGTACTTCCGCTGCTCACCCGCGACGTTGGCCGGTACCGCACATATTTTCCCTCGCTAAAGCTGATTTCGCCGGACGCCTAAGCGAACACCCCGTCAGACTGGCTGGATTCCCGGTTCAAGTGGGACCGAGGAGGGGACTTTTCCCCTCAACAGCCCGATGGCCCTGGTGAGATTGACATGGAACGGGCCGCGGCGGCGCTGGTAACGGATAACCGATCGTTTGTCCGTATATCTGGAGGAATTCCCCCATTGCCTCGAGTGGAGTGGTCGACTATATATCCCGAAGCATCTATATCTTACAGGATATGAAATGACGGAATGGAAGGTCGAGTTTCATGACCGCTTCAAAGGCGAGATTACAGACCTTCCAGCCGATGTTCGGGTCGAATTGCTCGCGCATCTGGTGCTGCTTCGCGAGAAGGGCTTTCGATTGGGACGACCTGAAGTCGACACACTCGAAGGCTCCAAACATGCGAACATGAAGGAACTGCGCGTCAAGGTGTTGAAGGTGCAATGGCGGTTCGCCTTTGCCTTCGATCCGGAACGAAAGGCTGTGGTTCTCTGCGGTGGTGCGAAGAGTGGCGTCAGCCAGAAACTCTTCTACAAGCGGCTGATCGATCTGGCGGACAAACGGTATGACGAGCATTTGAGCGAGTTGGAGAAGAAACATGGATGATCTCGATAAGCTGATGCAGACGCTTCCTGAGGATGAACGGCGCGCTGTTGCAAAGCGTGCCGACGAGCTTGTTGCGGCGCATAATCTGCGGGAATTGCGGGCACTCGCTGGACGGACGCAGGAAGACGTGTCCGCCGGGACTGGTTTCAAGCAAACCAATGTCTCAAGACTGGAGAAGCGCGCCGACATGAAACTATCGACGCTTCGCGATTATGTCGAATCCCTCGGCGGCACGTTGAAGATCGTCGCGGATATCGCAGGCAAGAAAGTCGATATTTCCGGTATAGCGGAGCGCTCTCGGCACAGTCCCAAACTCTGAGCGAGCCACCGGCAGGGGAGGGGCTACAGCCCCGCCGCTTTCGTCAGGTTCACCCGGAACCGATCGCGCCGTCTCTGATACCGACGGGTCATTTCGGCAGATGTGTGGCCGAGTTGTTTTTGGACGTAACGCTCATCGACTTCGGCCGATGAGGCAAGTCCCGCGCGCAACGAGTGTCCGGCGAATTTTTGCCCGCGTTCAACTTCCGAAAGATCGCCGCGAACGCCTGCGGCAAGCGCTGCGCGCTTAACCAGGCGCGCCACTTCCTGGTCGTTCAGGCGCTCCGGCCCGACATCCTTGCCCTTACCCCTCACGCGGCGGAAGAGGGAGCCTTTGGCGAGTTTTGCGAATTTGATCCAGGTCTCGGTGGCAACGACCGGGCAGGTGGAATCAGATGAACCGCGGCCGATCTCCACCTCGCGCCAGCCGGTCTTGCCGCGTAGGGTGATCAGCAGGCCTTTGTCGAGTATCTCGATCCAGCCACGCCCGTCCTCCGTTTCGTCGCGGCCAAGGTCAAGGCCAGTGATTTCTGAACGGCGGAGGCCACCAGCAAATCCTATCAACAGCATCGCCCGGTCGCGCAAGCCACGCAGTGAACCACGATCAAGCGTTTCCAGCATTGCGATCAGATCTTCGGGCAAAAGCGCTTCTTTCTGACGTGGCGGTGCGGCGTGGGTGTTGCGGATGCCAGCCATCACGGTGGCAATGGCGCGATCCTTGCGGTCGAGCGTCATGCCGCGCTGGGTACAGTTCCAGCCGATGGCAGCCAGGCGCCGCTCGATCGTCGAAACGGAGTTTGGCTTGCCGCCGCGCGTCGCCGTGCCAATGGCACTGCCAGAGGCGCAGGCGGTGATGTAAAGGCCAACGACCTGCGGATCCGGGGGGAGGGGAGACAGATTCTGACGGCGGCACCAGGCGGAAAAATGCTTCCAGTCGGAAGCATAGGCTTTGCGGGTGTTGGCGGAGCTGGCTGCCTCGACATAGACGCGGGCACGATCGGTAAGGTCTTTCAGGTGCGCCGGCAGGCCAGTGGTGGTCTCCGCAAGAGGGGAGGGGAGCCCGGCCGACATCCCGGCTGCGGAAACATCACCGGAAACCGCCGTGCTGTGAGGCGGCGCTGAGTGCTCCTGAGGGGCATTTTCCGGGTTCTGGTCGATGATTTGGGCCATTCCCTCTATAAAGAGCATAATGAACGATAATGCAATCTTATCAATCATACTAACTTGAGGACAGGCAGTGCGGTTTGTGCTGAATTTAATGGCCTAAACCGCACGGGCGTTGTAGTGTCGCCGGCATGGAATCGCCACCGTCTGTTCCGCCATCAACTCCGATCCGGTTGTCCGGCCTGCCTGGGTGGGCGCGGACGCGTGGTCGTGATCTGGCCGAAGCCGATGTGGCGTTCATGGCGGGTATTGCCTTGAAATCGCTTGATGATCTGGTTCAGTCCGACCCCGCATGGGCGGGATGCTGGCGGTCCCGGCAGGCGCTGAAATGTGCCGGTGTCGCGGTCCGTATGACAGGCCGGAACGAGGACGAACACGCGTTGCGTGACGCGGTTTTGCTGACCTCATCAGGAGACGATTCCGGGCCGGCGGGAAAGCTGCTTCTGGCCATGCAAAAGGTGGCGGGGAGATCCGCAACAGTCAGCACGGCTTTCATCAGGGAGCTTGCGGAGTTGATGGCTCTGCGCTGGGATGACGACCTCACGACCGCTGCCGATATGGCCGATGCTGCTTGCCAGTCTGCACGGGCGGTCCCGTTTGCGGTGACGGATCTTGTCGCCTCGATCACTGCGTTGCGCCCGGATGCGGAAGCTCTGGCATTTGTGCTGGCCGACTGTGTTCTGGCGCAAAAGCTCAAGTGGCCGTCGCCCGTGCCGCTCTTGGTGTCGGAACGTTACGGCCCGGCCTTCCGCACGATCGGGGGCCGGGGGCGGGTGCGCCCCGGCGAGGCGGGTTTTGCCCGGGCCATCTGCCTTGCAATGGTTGACGCGACCGAGGCTGCCTTGCGGTCGGCGGGGGAGATTGCCCGGCGCGCCGACCAGCTTCTGGCTGTTGCTCCAAAAGTTCGGACCAAGGGGGCCGATGCTGTCATCGCCAAGCTGCTCGATGAAGATGCTATCCCGGCATCCGCGCCGGGAAGCCACCTGTCGCGCTGGGCCAGCGCGCGGCTGTTTGAACGGCTTGAGAATTTTGGCGCCGTGCGCGAACTCTCCGGCCGCTCCTCGTTCCGGATTTACGGGTTGTGACGATGAGAGAAGCAAGTTCTGCAAAATCATCCGGCGGAAAAGCCCGAAAACCGCAATCGAATGGGGCAAGCGAAGGCTTGCTTGATCGGGAGTTGGTGGATCTGCCTGCCGAGTTGCGCTGGCGGGAATGGATGATGCGGGTCGAGGCGGTGATCTTTGCCTCCGCCGTGCCGGTCGGCCGCGAGGTTCTGGCGCGTGTCGTGGGCAAGGATTGCAGCATTGATCTGCTGATCGACGACCTGGTTGAGGAATTGCGCGACAGGCCTTACGAGCTGGTGAGCGTTGCGGGCGGCTGGCAGCACCGAAGCCGTGTCCGTTACGCGGACGCGATCCGGGCATCGCAGGCACCGACGCGGGGCGGGGCGGCGGCGCTGTCTGAATTTGAAGCCACGGTGCTGATGTCGATTGCCTATTTCCAGCCGCTGACGCGAAGCGAGCTGTCGAAGATTTTCGGCAAGGAAGTCAGCCGTGACGTGATCGGGTCGCTGCGCGGCACGGGATTTATTGCGTCGGGGCCGCGCAGCCCGACGCCGGGCGCGCCCTATAGCTATGTGACGACAAAACATTTCCTCTCGGCCTTCGGCATGGAGACGTTGCGCGATCTGCCCGATATTGAGGCGCTGGAAGATGCGGGATTGCTCAGCCGCGATGCGGAGCATTCCGAACCGTTCCCGGTGGGTCAGGAGGATAACAGCGAGGGTGTGTTGTAACTGAAGCATTCACTGTTGAAGGGCTGGATCTGGCATCGTAAAGTTAAAGAACCCCGGTCAACAAAAGCCTCGCCTGCCGCTCTCGCTTATGCTGCCTGCAGGCGTGCGATCTTATTCCACACCTGCATGGCTGCGGCTCTCAGTTCGCGGTGATGATCGGATGGAATATTGTCGCGTGGAATGTGAAAGAGATTTGCGACAGGTGTCGATTTACACTTCAAACTGGGACTCGGACAATTTCTGGAAAAACGTTACACTTCAATTGAGACTTTTGCGGCCTGAGTCTCAATTGAGGTGTAACGTTTCGTTGGCTATGCGAATGCTGCCTCTTTTTCCAAAGCGGGCTTCCAGGATTCGATGTTTTCATCGGTGATCCGCTCTGTGCCGTCTTGGATCGCCTCGATTGCAAGTTCGTTCAGTATCCCGAATACGCGAGCGGTTATGCCGTCGCCGAGGCGGGAAAGGTGTCGCAAACTCTGGCTGGACAATGCGGACGGAAGTTTGAGCGGTAGACTTCGGAGGATCGCCGTCACCAGTTCCTGGAATTCCTCATCCGCCTTCCATCTTGGCAGTACAAACTGATCCAGGCGTCGTGCCAGTTGAGTGTCGCCGGCAATCGCGTCGCGGGCTTCGGAAACGCCAAGACAGACGAGCGAAGCTTTGATCTCATTGCTAAGATATCGCAGCAGCTGCAGGATCACGCGCTGCTCTCTCGGGGTTCCAGCAAGAAGATTGTGGACCTCGTCAAATACCAGAACACGAACATTGTTGCTTTTCAGGAGGAGGACGGTCCTGATCTCAAGTTCCATGAGTGTCAGGCGTTCATTGATGCTGGCTCCCATGGCCATCAGCAATTGACCGTATATCCTGCGTTCTGTCGGGCGTGATGTCAGCGTAATTGCCAGGACCGGCATGCTTTCCACACCGGTACTGTGATCGATAATTGGCGGATGATTACGCTTGAACTTTTCCACGAGCATCGTCTTGCCCATGCCGCTGTGGCCATAAATCGCGAGGCCCGGCGGACGCGTTGATGGCGGATGGTCGCAAAGCCCATCGAGATGCCGAAGAACCCGACGAGCGCGATCAAAGCCGACCCAACGATCGGATCGAATGGCACGAATCCGTGTTTCGTTTGGCGAGTTGGCAAGTGCCGCGGCGCCAGACGCCAAATGCGGGAGTTCAATCATCAATCCCAAAATTCCGTGTCGTCATCTGAATGAACCGATTTCGCCAAATCTATAGCCGTAACGTGGCCGCTTTCCTTTTGGTCCTGTTTAGTAGGCCTTCGAGCAGCACTCCGGCGCGCTTTTGCGCTTGAGGATGCGGCAATGTCTTCAATCTGCCTTTGTTTTGCGATCGCTGCAAAGATAACATCTTCTTGCAACTCACGCCGTCCTTGGTCTCGAAGCCTTTTCTTGGCATGTTTCCATTCCCACCATGAGACGGGCGGATATGCGAGATTTCGGTACCGCGCTTCTACAAACCGGCCGTCGGACTGGCGAACGAATATTCGAGAAAGGTCTCGTGGATCATATTTGATCTCAAGCTCAGCACCCCGGCCGACATCACGTGATAGGGCGTCCGACCAGTAGCGAATCTTTTCCAGATGAATGCCGTCCTTCAGCAAGCGGCGCCGGTCACCAGGCAAAAAGCTGGTCCAGAACGCCATCCGGTCTGGCGGTAGGTCGAAATCGACTTCACCTTGCCGTTCGCGCCACACGGCCAGGGGAGGGCGCAATAGTGAGGCGTGGATACGCTGATGGTATTTGCCGACGATTTCCAGTGCGATCCACTTTTCTAGTTCGCGTAATGTAAAGGTCGCACGGCCCTCGGAATCGTAGTCACCCCTGATCTTCACATTGCTGAACGTTGTGCCAGGCAGCAGATGAACAGCTCCCATCATGGTTCCGATCAGCCGCTCGACGTGTCCGCCGAAGCGGGGCGTTGCTGGCGGTCTGAACAGGAGCTTGATGCCATATTCCTTGCAAGCGCCGGCGAGCGCTCGCGATCTGAATTCGGCGCCATTGTCGCAATGAAGAACAGCTGGCAGTCCGGCGACAGGCCAAGGAATATCAATCCCCCGTTCGTCTAGCCATGCTGTTTTGTCGTAAACCGCGTGCAGGAGGCAAAGGCCAACCGACGTTCTCGATGGGGCTGCCAATGACAAATGGAAACCCGCGACCATTCTGGTGCAAACATCGATGGCAATCGTCAGCACTGGCCGTCCGATGGGTTGGCGATATTGTTCATCGACAACGACGACATCGACAATAGTATGATCGATCTGCCAAAGGGCATTCGGCTTCGCGACAGAAAGCTGGCCAGGGCTCGGTGTCGAGGCAGCTTCGATCTCGCGCTCCCCGCGCTTGCGGGCCGCGGCAATCGGGATCAATTCTGACACTCTACGCTGCACAGTGCTGCGATGTGGAAGTGATAGCCCCTCTGTGAGGCAGACTTCACCAATGCGCCGCATCAGTGCGGCAAAGCTCGGCTTTTCCTTTTTGAGCCAGAAGCCCTCCACTTGTTCGGCGATAATGCGCTCGGTTCTGGGATCCAGCCTAACCATTCCTTCTTGCGTGCCGCGTTTTCTAGGTTTGAGGCTTGAAGTGCGTTGTGTCTTTCTAAACCTCGCAACGAGTCGAAATAGCGTCGAACGCGGGATCCCATATTCCTCACGCGCAGCTGCGACTACCTCAGCTGTCACTTTCCCATCACTGCCGCGGAGCAGATATCGAAGAAACTCTTCCGGACCTACATCATCGGGGGCTTCTGGGGATGAAATCATACGGCGACATTATGGTCGATCGACCGGTCGATCAATCCCATTTGGAGTGTAATAAGATCCCATTGATGTCTCATTTGAAGTGTAATGCGTTACACTTTAGTCTCACGCAAATCATTGAAAACACTCAATGCGCGAGTCTCGGTTTCAAACATAAATCGACACCGTCACCGCCGGACAGCCGGTTCTCGTAATCGATGCAATGAAACTTTTGCAAACCCTGACCGCGCCCTGTGCGGGCGTCATCGTCCAGATCAATTATGCAGCCGGAGAAAGCGTCGATATGGACGCCGTTCTGATCACCATCGATCCCGAGGAATGACCATGATCAACCCATACTTTTCCGACGAACTGACCATGCTGCGTGACCAGATCCGCCGCTTTGTCGAGGCCGAGATCGTGCCGCACGGCGACGCCTGGGAAGAAGCAGGCAAAGTTCCGCGCGAGGTCTTCGCCAAAATGGGCGAACTGGGCTTTCTTGGTATGCGCTACCCCGAGCAATATGGCGGAGCCGATCTGGATACGATGGCCAGCGTCGTGCTGGCTGAAGAGCTGGGCCGCTGCACATTCGGTGGCTTCTCGGCTGACCTGCTGGTGCACACGGATATGGCCAGTCCGCATCTGGCCAATGTAGGCACACCCGAACAGATGGCACGCTGGATGCCGGGCATCACGTCAGGCAAAAGCATTTGTGCCGTTGCCGTAACCGAACCCGGCGCCGGGTCTGACGTGGCGGGAATGCGTACACGCGCGATCCGTGACGGCAATGGCTGGCTGATTAACGGCACCAAGATGTTCATCACCAATGGGGTGCATGGCGATCTGTTTTTCGTCGCCGCCAAGACCAATACCGAGGCAAAAGGTTCGCGCGGAGTGACGATCTTTGCTGTTGAACAAGGCACATCGGGCTTTTCGGTCGGCAAGAAGCTGAACAAGACCGGGTGGCTGTGCTCGGACACCGCAGAGTTGGTCTTTGACAACGTCCGTGTCACCGGCGACCAGATCCTGGGAGAGGTTGACCAGGGGTTCTACGCCATCATGAAGAACTTCCAGAACGAAAGAACGGTTCTGGGGGCGATGGCCATGGGCGAGGCGCAGAAAGCCATAGAACTGACGTTGGATTATGTGAGAGATCGCCCCGCCTTTGGCGGTGTTCTGTGGGATAAACAGGTGATCCGCCAACGTCTTGCCGAACGCGCCGCCCAGGTCGAGGCCGGACGCCAACTGGTCTACAGCGCGGCCTGGAAGGATGCGCGGGGGATGGAGTGCGTCAAAGAGGTTTCGATGGTTAAGGCCTATTGCGGCGATCTGGTCAACAAAGTGCTGTATGATTGCGTTCAGTTCCATGGCGGCATGGGATACATGCGCGAAACTCCGGTTGAACGCATGTCTCGCGACGCACGGATCCACGCCATCGGCGGTGGCGCGACCGAGGTGATGCTGGAAGAAATTGCCAAGCGGTTGTGACCCCCGTCTCAGGCCGATTTATGGGCGGCAAACTTGTTGTAGCGATGGGCGAAGAATTCCTTTCTGCCGCCACGTCCTACGATGTGACATTTTTCCTCCAGCCGACCGAGACTTGGCTCCAAGCTCGTAAATAGAATGTTAGATAACAACGAAGGTCCAGAAGAAAGGAATGATATGGTACTCATCGACCACCTCATCGAACTGGCTGCCTTGCCTGCAGAAAAACTCTCCGTCCGCGCACTTATCCTAGCTCGCTTCTCGCTCCTTGACTGGATGACCTGCGGTATAGCGGGCGTCAACGAGCCGGTAGCCGAAAAACTGCGCATGTTGGCCGAACAAGAAGTCGGCCGGGGCGCTGCTTCCGTCTTCGGAGGCGACGCCGCGCCTGCCCGCATGGCGGCCCTTGTCAACGGCGCAACCAGCCATGCGCTCGATTATGACGACACACATTTCGGCCACGTCGGCCATCTGTCCGTGGGAATCTATTCAGCCGCCCTGGCCGCTGGCGAAGAGGTCGATGCGTCTGCCACAGAGGTAGTGAACGCGTTCCTCGTCGGGGCAGAGGCCGCCATACGGATCGGCCTCGTTCTCGGACGAGCGCATTACGACATCGGCTTTCACCAGACGGCGACGGCAGGCGCGTTTGGCGCGACCTTGGCTGCCGGCCGCCTTTACGGATTGAACGCTCAGGAGATGCGGTATGCCATTGGCCTGTGCGCCACGCGGGCCTCGGGACTGAAATCGCAGTTCGGAACGATGGGCAAGCCGTACAATGCGGGCAGTGCAGCCTCGAACGGGATCGAATGCGCCAAACTCGCCAAACTTGGAATGACCTCGGCCGACGATGGCCTGCTGGGGCAGCAAAGTTTTGTCGAAACACATACATCGCTTGCGGATCCAGGGGCAGGCCTTGCAAAGCCGCAAACGTTTCTTTTCGAGGACAACAAATACAAGCTGCATGCGTGCTGCCACGGCACTCATGCGATGATCGGAGCGCTCCTCGGCGCAAAAGAGCTGGAAGGGCGCGATTTGAACGATGTCGCCAGTTTTACGCTTCGGACAAATCCGCGCTGGCTGCGGGTCTGCGACATCAAACGGCCCCGCACTGGCCTAGAAGTGAAGTTCAGCTACAACTGGCTTGCCGGAATGGCCATGCGTGGCGACAGGACCGTGGACGACCGTACCTATACCGACGCCCTCGCCAATGACGCCGAGCTCGCGGTTTTCGCCGACAGGATTAGAGTCACCGGCGACGATGTCGTCACCGATTTGCAAGCTATCGGGATCGTTACACTGAAAGGCGGGACGGAGATCGTGGTCTCGCACGATCTTACCGAGCCGCTGCCCGACGACATTTTGGCAGAAAAGCTCCGGGAGAAGTCCGTGGCGGCAATCGGTGAGACCGGCCAGACGATCTGGAATACGCTGTCGCGGCTCGCCACTATGAGTGCCCGGGACCTCGGCGAACTCCTCCACCGCGCCGGATAAGAAAGCGGCGGCAGGGAGTAGGATGTCGTCGCGCCTCGTAGAGTTCGGTCGGATCGTGTCCCACGGCGATTAGAGAACTCCTTGTGACACGATCCATTCAGTGTGTGCAGCAATAGTGATCAGCCATTTTCACAACCGGATCGACGTGGGGTTTGCAAGTTTTCCACGCGCGAAATCATAAGACGTGGCAAGAATTTTCAAGGCTGTTTCGATCTCTGGCTCATCGCGCGGCGCAAACACCATGACGGCGGTCGCCGGTATCATGCCTGTGGCCGTCATCGGGTGCGGCTCGCCCCAGCCTTTGGCGAACAGTTCAAGCGTACATTCGATTGGCAGCATCAGGTGCATCGAACCATCGAAATGCGGATGTACATGGGCAAACTCATTGCCCAGCATAAAGGATTCCTGACACCCATGGGCGTGATCGTGTTGCAGCCAAAGAGCCTCGGCACCGGGGACCGAGATGATCGAAGCGCGACGTTCGACAAACGGAAAGTCAAAGGCGCGCCCTTTGAGCTTTTGGTAAGTTTCAACGTCGGGGTTTTGGCTGACCTGCTCGTGAGGCGCGCAGTCGGTGGTCTCAGGCCGGGGGCCCTTGCGGGGTGTCAGTTCAAACATATCCGGCCTTTCTGTTTTGTATGGTTAGGCCCCCAAAGCCTTGCGGACATCCGGAGCGACGCTGGTTCCCAAGATCTCGATCGCGTTCATCAGGGACTTGTGGTCGAGCAGCCCGATCGCCATCTGAATAGTTATTCTGGTAAAGCCGAAGATCTCGTGATGGGCGAGGATCTTGTCGGTCAGTTCTGCTGGCCCACCGACGAACAACGCCCCGCTTGGGCCGCACATGGTGTCAAACTGTGCACGGGTTGCCGTGGGCCATCCACGTTCTGCGCCAAGGCGTGTCATGACCTCGTTATGCGGGCCACTATAAATGTCACGGGCAGTCTGGCTGGTTTCGGCCACAAACCCATGCACATTCAGTGAGGTTTCCAGGCTGGCCGGGTCGTGCCCGGCCTTGCTGGCGGCGGCGCGATAGAGATCGAACAAAGGCGCAAAACGCGCAGGGTCTCCGCCGATAATGCCAAGGGCAAGGGGCAGGCCAAGTGTCCCGCCGCGCACCGCCGATTGTGGGGTTCCCCCGATGCCCAGCCAGATCGGCAGCTTGTCCTGATAGGGCCGTGGGTGGACGCCCTGATGATCAATGGCGGGTAAATGCCTTGTGCCGGGCCAACTTACGTGTTCGGTCTCATTCACAGCCATTAAGAGCTGAAGTTTCTCGGCAAAAAGCGTGTCGTAGTCATCCAGCGCATGGCCAAAAAGCGGAAAGGACTCAACAAAGGCACCGCGCCCGACCATAATTTCCGCGCGTCCCTGGGTCAGGTTGTCTAGTGTCGAGAATTGCTGAAAGACCCGGATTGGATCATCGGAACTTAGCACTGTGACGGCGCTGGAAAGGCGGATATTTTCGGTTTGTGTCGCTGCAGCCGCCAGCGCCACAGCAGGGTTTGAGACCGCATAGTCGGGGCGGTGATGTTCGCCGACGCCGAACCAATCCAGCCCGACCTGGTCGGCAAGCACGATTTCCTCGACCAGATTTCGCAACCTTTGGGACAGGCTGATGCTGCCGTCCCGGCCAGTGCCCGACTCTGCGAATGTGTATATTCCTATTTGCACGATATGGCCTTCTTTAGGGCGGGGGCGAATGGCTCGCCCCCGCAAATGTTTCCGTGAATAATCCTAATCGCCAAACAGGGCCAGAACGGGAGCAAACGCGGCCTTCCACGAGGCGCGCGCCTCAAGCCGTTCGATCCAGGCCGCGACATTCGGAAGATCGTCAAGTGAGATGTCAGACTGCGCGCGATACATGAATGTCGAGGCCAGCGCAAAATCTGCCACGCTGAGATTGCCTGCGATCCAGTCCTTGCCCGCAAGGCCGATTTCCAGTACGGCCAGAAACTGATCGACGTTCTTTACCTCGGCGTCGATAACGCTTTGATCTGCGTCTCCCATGCCGAATTTCGCCTTCAGGAACCGTTCGAACGAAAGTTTCTGCATCGCCGGTCCAAGGTGGATTGTTTGCCAGTAAAGCCACTGATCTACCGTTGCGCGGGCCTTTGGGTCGTCGGGATAAAGACCTCGCTCCGGTTTGTTGCTGGCCAGATAAGAATTGATGGCGCGCGATTCCCATATCACGAAATCCCCGTCCACCAGCACCGGCACCTTGGCGTTGGGGTTCATTGCCAAGAATTCATCGCTACGGTTGTCTCCGCCGCGTATGTCGACTTCGATGATCTCAAGGTCGATCCCCAGTTCCAAGGCAACCGCACGCACCCGAAGGGCGTTTGGCGAGAAATTGGCGTTGTAAAGTTTCATCGTGGTTTCCTTAATGCTGTGGCAGGGTCAGCAGAGTTGTCTTGTTGGCAATCAGGAAATCACGCACTGACTGTCCGGCCTGTCCCGTCAGTTTTTCCAGATCGCCCGTCGCAACGCTCAGATAGTCCTTGGCCATCGCCTCGTCGAACGATGCAAAGACCTTTGCCATGAACTCTGGCAAGCCAGCGTCGACCATGGCCTTAACCAGATCGTCGGTTGCGATCGAGATATAGGGGATATCCTTGCCCGAGATTTCCGACAGGATGGCCGCGATGTCACCTTGGGAAACCGCTGCGGGTCCGGTGATGTCCAGAACGCTTGAACCGGTTTCCTGCATCAGGGCCGTTGCGGCGGCGCGGGCGCAATCGGCGCGGGTGACATAGCCGGTTTTTCCCTCGGCAGCTGCAGCGAAATGCTGACCCAACCCAATGCTTTGCCCGCCACCCATCAGGACCAGATCGGTGTAAAGGTTGTTGCGCAGAATCGTATAGCTAGCACCGGTGTCCTTGATCAGCGCTTCCGTGTCGCTGTGATCTTTGGAGAACGTGATCGGACTTTCCTCGACCGGGTTCGTCAGCGAGGTATAGACGATATGTGTGATCCCTTCCTTCGTTGCGGCTGCGATGGCGTTTTTATGCGCTGCCAGTCGCTTGCCTGGTTCCAGATCGTCGATCGAGATAATCAGCAGTCGCTTGCCCCCGGCAAAAGCCGCGCTCAGCGATGCGGGGTCGTTGAAATCGCCCTTGCGGGCCTCGACGCCCTTGTCGGCCAGATCGGCCAGCTTTTCCGGCGAGCGGGAAACGGCGATGATCGGACCGGCACCGGCCGCAATCAGGTTGTCGATGACCTGTCGGCCAAGCTGGCCGGATGCACCGGTGACGATGAAAGGGCCGTTTTGAATGTTTGTCATTGGATTTTCCTAGATTTTCCGGGTTGGATTTGGATGTTCAAACGTCTGAATGGATTCAGCCGAAGGTAAACGCGCTTTCGACTGCTCCGAGCACGTGATCCTCCAGCGTTTTCACGCCTTTGTCGGCAAGGGCCGCCCCCGCGACCACATGCAGCGGAATCAGATGTTCCTCGCGCGGGTTTGCATCGCGGGCACCGGGGGCGGCGTCCCATTTTGCCAGCATTTGATCACGCTCTGCCGGATCGGGGCGGGTGGCCGCATCGCTTAGCCAGCGATCAAATTCCTGCCCGTTCACGGCATTGGTGGCGCCACCCCGCATCGCACGCATCATTTTTTGCATGTTGTGATAGGTGTTGCCCGAACCGATGATCAGAACACCTTCATCGCGCAACGGTACCAATGCCCGCCCGACCGCAATATGCGCAGCCGGGTCAAGATCACTTCGCAAGCTAAGCTGCACACAGGGAATGTCTGCCTGCGGAAAGGCCACCTTTAGCGGAATGAACACGCCGTGATCGTAACCGCGCGCCTCATCAACGGGGCAGGGGAACCCGGCCGCCTCGACCAGCGCCTGCACCCTGTCGGACAGTGCCGGATCTCCGGGCGATGGCCAGGTCAGCTCATAGGTGTGGGGCGGAAACCCGTTATAATCGAACAACAGCGGCGGGGCCGGATTTTTCTGCACCGTGAACTGCGGCTCTTCCCAATGGCCCGAGATCACCAGCAACGCCTTGGGGGTTCCGGCAATGATGCCGGGATATCCGCTAGGAATTGGCGCTGCCGGTTCCAGGTTTCAGGCGGGTCCCAGTCCATGAAGAAACAGGGGCCTCCGCCGTGTGGAACGAACATCGTCGGCATGCGGGTCATGTACGTCGTCCTTTCTCATGTTTACGGGCAGAGTGTGATGGCCCCCGCCCGATATATGGTTGTCCGGGAATCCGATTACGCTGCGCTATTCAGTAAATTACCGTAGGGTGATTTCTTTTCGCGCACCCTATTTGGCGTCAGAAATGATATGATCAGCGCAGCCTAGGCGACGATTGCCGGTGGCCAGCCCGGATCGTCCACAGCCATATGTGCCGAAGCGGCCAGCAAAAGGTCGCTCCGCCGAGATAGACCAGCGCAACCAATCCGGTTGCAGCCCAGTAGATAAGATTTACAGTTTTATTGCTCATTTTCTAATGTCCTCCTTTTGACCAAAATGTCCGGGCTTTTTCCAAGCGATTTCCTTACCCCTGTCAAAAGGGCTCGTGCATTTTCCGGGTCTCTTGCCCGGTTTCTTTTTTCACTATAGGTTTTATAAACCCGCTAAGTTTTGTAAGGGAAGTAGGCACTAAAAAGTAACCACAGTTTGTGAGCCACTAAATGAAACATAGAGCGCCCCCTGTTTGTCCCATGGACGCCATTCTGCGCTTGCTGATGGGACCGTGGACTACCTATATTCTCTGGGTTCTGAGTGAGCAGGGTCCGCAGCGGTTCGGTACGCTAAAGCGGACGGTACCGGGAATTTCAACCCGGGTACTGACCGAGCGCTTGCGGATGTTGCAGGCGGCCGGGGTGATCTGGCGTGAACAGACGCAAACGATTCCGCCTGCGGTCACCTACGGTTTGACAGAGCGCGGTGACGATCTGCGACAAGTGCTCGATTCCTTAGGCGAAATCGCGCAGCGTTGGCAGGCCGTAGGTGCGTTTGAAACGGGAGTTGTGGCGGCGGAATAATCAACTCAATGGTACACTGGTTCATCCAAGCCTGACCTGATGCCTCGAAACGGGTCGATCTGAGCTGGATTTTTCATAGTAATCTGGCGTGCCGGAGGGAATTGGTGCAGGGATCAAACTCAACGTTATGCATTGCATCTATGCGACTGCGATCGAAAATAACTTGATTGGCCCAGAATACCATTCGGACACAATGCCTCCCGTCGGCATCGTATCAGCAAGATGTAATTCAAAGTGACGAACTGGCAGGAGTACGAGGCGGGGCTTCGTCGCTGTGGCAGTTTGACCCTGTGGGTGAGGCCGCAGGCGGATTGCAGGCTGGGGCTGCACCACGGCGCAAGACAAGAGACGGCCAGCCGCGTAACTCTGATCTGGCTATCGAACACTCGGTGCGTCTCTTGATTTCGCCGTTGAGGCGCTCGATGGGATTGGTAACCGGTATGAGGATCTTGGTGCTGATGTTCGGCTCTGATTCTCGGATCAGGGTGTATGCTGCGAGCATCCGGGACAGAGGCACCGGGAGCACGAAAGTGCGGGCAGGCCGATGCACACGATGAGCTGCGAACTCGTGTTAGTAGCTGGCCGCCTCTGCGACTCGTAATCGGAATCGACATTCACCGGACCTTCGGGGAGGTGGTGATCTGGGAGAATGGCTTGACCAGGCACGAGGGACGGGTCGAGATGACCCGAACGGCGCTGGAGGGGTTCGGCAGGCAACTTCTAAGAACAGACGAGGTGGTGATCGAGGCGACCGGAAACTGCATGGCGGTTTCCCGAGTTCTATCGCCCCATGTGAAGCGGGTGGTAATCGCCAATCCGCTTCAGGTAAAGGCAATCGCCCATGCCCATGTGAAGACCGACAAGGTCGATGCGGCGACGTTGGCGAGCTTGTATGCCGCCGGCTACCTTCCGGAGATATGGACCCCGGATCCGGCGACGGAGCGGATGCGCAGATTGGTGGCGCGGCTATTTTCTGAGAGGGTTTCAGCCGGCCTTTCGGGCTCGGCTTTGGGCGAGACGATAGCTGTCGCCGTTCATTTCGAGGATGCTGACATGGTGGGTGATACGATCCAGCAGTGCGCCGGTCAGACGCTCAGATCCGAGCGTCTCCGTCCATTCGTCAAAGGGAAGGTTGCTCGTGATCAGGGTCGCGCCTCGCTCATATCGTTGCGAGATCAACTCGAACAGCAATTCCGCGCCGGTTTTGGAGAGCGGCACGAAGCCCAGCTCATCGATGATGAGAAGCTGGTAGGCGGCCATCTGTTTCTGGAGCCGAATGAGACGCCGCTCGTCGCGCGCCTCCATCATCTCGCTGACGAGTGCGGCGGCCGTGGTGAAGCCGACGGACAGGCCCTTCTGGCAGGCGGCCAGGCCGAGACCGAGCGCTACATGGGTCTTGCCCGTGCCGCTGGGGCCAAGCGCAATGACATTCTCGCGGCGCTCGATCCATTCGCAACGCGCGAGTTCCAGTACCTGCATCTTGTTGAGCTTGGGGATGGCGGCGAAGTCAAAGCTGTCGAGGCTTTTGACAACCGGGAACTTCGCGGCCTTGATGCGGCGCTCGACCTTGCGCCGATCACGTTCGATCATCTCCCGCTCGGCAAGCCGGGTGAGGTATCCGACATGATCGACGCCCTCGGTGGCGCATAGCCGAGCCAGCTTCTGGTACTCGCGGTGGAAACTCGGCAGCTTGAGGGCTTTGAGATAGTGGGAAAGCAGGATCTCGGGCGCTTCGGTGCTCATGCCGCCTCTCCTGCGTTCGTCGAGAGAAGGCGCATATACGCCTTCGCCGAGGTCGTCTCGACCGTCGCTCTCGGCAGGTAGGGATAGATGGACAGGTCCAATCGCGGCGGCCGGCGTTCCACACGGCACAGGATCAGATGCTTGACGGCGTCGAAGCTGATCGCGCCGAGCTGGAGAGCCTGCTTCACCGCAGCATGCAGGTCAGCAAGCTCGAAGCTTTCCATGAGACGCAACACCTGCACGTACTCACGCCGGCCATGCTTGTTCATCCGCGCCTCCATCAACCGGCGCAGCGTGGCGAACTCTTCCGGCAAATCCCAGCCCTGGAGAGGGGCCGCCTGATCCAGCGAATTGATCTTCTGCTCGATCAGCGGCAGGCAATGCACAGGATCGAAGACGACGTCTTCCCGCTCCCAACTCCGGAAATGGCGGGCGATGATCTCGCCACGGCAGCCGATCACGACCTCATCGACATAGCCACGCACCCAGACGTCCTGATGGCCATAGGCAACCGGGACCGAATAATCGTTGGTCTTGTAGCGCACCAGCGATTGGGCAGTCACCTTGGCGCTAGACTGGTCGCAGGCATCGAAGGGCGATGCCGGCAAGGGGCGCATGGCGGCCAGATCGCGCAGCAGCCGTTCCCCGATCGCCTCGCTCTCGCCGCGCAGCCTGTCTCGCTGGCGCTTGCGGCATCGCTCCTCCAGCCAGGTGTTGAACGCTTCCCACGTCACAAACTCTGGGATCGGCACCATGAAGTTGCGCCGGGCATAGCCGACAAGCCCCTCGACGCTTCCCTTGTCGTTCCCCTTGCCAGGACGGCCGTAGCGGTCCCGGATCAGGTAATGGGATAGAAAGCCGCTGAATAGCGTGGCGCGCTTGCGTGTGCCATCGGGCAGGATCTTCGCCACCAGGCAGCGATTATTGTCGTAGACGATCGATTGCGGCACGGCCCCGAAGAAAGCGAACGCATGGACGTGGCCATCGACCCAGGCCTCCGACACCGCCGCCGGATAGGCCCGCACATAGCAGCCGTCGCTGTGAGGGAGATCAAGCACGAAGAAGTGCGCCTTCCGCTCCACGCCGCCGATCACCACCATCGCCTCGCCGAAATCGGCCTGCCCATGCCCCGGAGCATGCGACAGAGGCACGAACACCTCTTGGCGACGTTGCTCACGCTCGCGCATGTAATCCTTGATGATCGTATAGCCGCCGGTGAAACCGCGCTCATCCAGAAGTCGGTCAAACACCCGCTTGGCCGTATGGCGCTGCTTGCGCGGCACCTTTGCGTCCTCATCGAGCCAGTGGTCGATCGCCGAAACAAACGCGTCCAGCTTGGGCCGCCGGATCGGTGACTGACGCTGGTAGCCCGGCGGCGTCGAATACGCCATCATCTTGGCCACGCTATCGCGCGATATGTTGAAATGCCTTGCAGCCTGACGCCGGCTCATCCCTTCAGAACAAGCCAGACGAACCTTCAGATATAATTCCACGGTGTAGATCCCCAACCCTCCTGCTATCGTTGCAGAAGGAAAATAGGTGGTCGGCTTTTACGCCGCCCGCGCCGGGACTATCCTGGCGCTACCGTGGCCGAGTTTTGCACTGCCGCTCTCATAATCGCATTCATCAAGCAAAGGTTCGCGCCGTTGACCTCGGTCTTGAATAGACAGATCGGCGCCCTGTAAACAACGCTACCGAACTGCCGCGGAGCAACGGCTGGTCGACGGCCAGATCACGCGTCTGAACGCCCCGGTACTGGCCACTTGCTCAATAGCCGTTTCGAGTTCGAATGCTGCTGCTCTGCCACAAATTGAGGCGGAACCAAGTATAAGGGCAACGCACCACAAAATCTTGGAGCTCGGCGCGACCACTCTGGCGCAACCCTCGACCTCTGGATGCCCCTGGAGAGGTCACAGACCCGGTCAGCTCACAAAGCGACCATGGGGGGTCTAGGTACCCGAGGAAGGAGCACGCCACATGAACCATGTCGGGACAAGTGCGATCAAGAATATACCGCATACGACAAGGAAAGCGTCCTGAAAGGCCGCGTTCGAGGATTGGATCATCACGGTTTGGCCCAGGAACGATGCCGCGGCAGGCATGAGTTGAGTTTCTGGCAGCCCCGAGGTTTGCAGGAGGCCGGCAACCTCTCGCAAGAGTTCCATCGTCGTAGTATTGTCGCTGGTCTGGGTCGCGGCAAAGGCATCTGCGTGCATGATCGTGCGCCTTTCGATGAATACGGCCAGAAGGTTCACCCCGAAAGCGCCACCAAGTTGCCGGATGAAGTTGGATGCGCCCGGGCTCTGTTGCAAATTTTTGATATGGCGGAGAAAGAGCCGTTTCGGATATGCGGTCAGAAGGCATCGGCCAGAGCTTGGAATTGCTCAGCAAGCGACGGGCTGGGGTTGTAGGAATATCTGCCTTGTCGCTTGCGCATCATTTGAACCATCTCGATACCGGCAAGCGTTATTGTCGCGCTCGAGAATGACTTGAAGCCGAGCATCGGCCTGATGCGCCGCTTGATCCGACGGTGGTCTTGCTCAATACGATTATTCAGGTACTGGCTTTGTCGGATCAGGATCGGCTTCGTTTGAAGATGTCGCCTTTCCCGCAGCCGGCTGATCATATCGCAGGAAATGATGGCTTCCCTGTTCGTCTGGCTACCGTCAATCACAATGCGCTGTGGACGCCCATGCCGTTCAATAGCCTTTGTGAAGAACCGCTTAGCTGCGGCCAGGTCCCGATGCTGGCTAAACCAGAAATCAACAGTGTCTCCGACGCTGTCGATGGCCCGATAAAGATACATCCATTGACCCCGCACCTTGATGTAGGTCTCGTCTGCATGCCATTTGTCGGTCACAGAACGTTTCCTGCGATTGAAGCGATCCAAAATCAACGGCGAGAAGTGTACGACCCATCTATGAATCGTCGAATGATCCACGCTGATGCCTCGTTCGGACATCATTTCCTTCAGGTCCCGAAGGCTCAAGCCGTAGGCCAGATACCAGCGAACGCAGAGCAAGATGATCGACTGGTCGAAATGGCGGCCTTTGAACATTGTCATCTCCCAAAACATCGGGAGCTGATTATCGGTCGCCGGTTAGCGAAGAGTTTGCAACAGAACCTCAGCAGACTGGGATAAAATGCCATTTCGCTGCGGTTAATCGACCGACTTGGCTTTACTCTCAACTCAAATAGCAAAGTGCCCGATGGGTTGCACCGGGCACTTCTTTGTTAACGCAGCTCGAGATTACTTGGCAGCAAGGATGTCGAAATTGCGGACGTTTGCCACCACACCATCGTCCCATCCGCCCGAGACCAATTCCGAAGCCCTTTCATTCAGTAGCCCGGCGACCTGTCCGGCAAAATGCGCTTCGCGGCCAGCATCGTCGGCAAAGATGTCGAAGATGGCAAAGTTGTTCTCGTCAATTTGCAGCGCCGCCCAGAACAATGTCATGGGTTCGGTATCTGCGACGATGGGGCCGGCGGCGGTCAGCAAGGCTGCCAATTCGCGGCCTTTCCCCGGCGCAGCTTCAAGCTTGATGTAAGTTGCGGTCGTTGCCGTGGTGAGATCAACCGGCGCCTTGACCGACAGGACATCGGAGTTGTTGATATTCGCGACAACACCTTCGTCCCATCCTCCGTCGACCAGTGTGTCGGCGTTTTGGTTCAAAGCCGCAGCAACCGCTCCTGAGAAGTGAGCGTTCCGTGCCTCTTCATCTGCAAAGATGTCAAAGATTGCGAGCGTATCGTTGGCTTGCAGAGCAAACCAAAGGACGGTGCCCGGCTCTGTGTCCCGCACGATAGGTGCGGCACCCGCCAGAAACTCCGCGAAAGCTTCGGACTGGCCTTCGGCGGCGGGCATGGCGATGTAGCTGGCGGTATGATTTTCCATTGGATTGTCCTGTGCAGTTGCAGAAGTTGCGATCAGAGCCAGTGCGGCGAGTGTCTGAAGAATTTGCGATTTCATGGTCGGCCCCTGCTTTGAAGTGCATCGTGTTTGGTTTCGATGCACTCTTGTCCCATGCCGGATGCGGTGGACTCCAATTCCGAAATGCTATTCTTTGATAGACATGGACTATCGAACTTGTTTTGATGGCGCGGCCGGAGATGTGACGGAGAATGCGGCGATGGAAATGAACCAGATCAGATACTTTCTCGCTGTCTGCGAGCACCGAAACTTCACCCACGCGGCCAGTGCCTCCAATGTCTCCCAACCTTCCTTGACGACTGCGGTCAAGAAACTTGAAGACGAACTTGGAGGTGACCTGTTTGTCAGAGACCGTGCAGGCTGCAGGCTGACCGCGCTGGGAAAACTCGTGCAGCCAAGATTGCAGAAAATATACGACGAGACGCGACAGGCGAAGGCCGAGGCAGTCCGTCATATGCGGTTGGAGCGAGTTCCTATCACTGTCGGTGTCGGCGAAACGATTGGCCACAGCAGAATTGCGGCAGCTATGGAGCGTATGCGCAAGCGCGTGCCGCAAGCCGAAATCGAATTGATCGTTGCGTCATCCCACGAGCTTCTTTCCGCGTTGCGAGATGGTGACTTTGACGTTGTCGTCACCGCGGACAAGGTCAGTGAAGACCTCTATCGTATAGACATTCTCTATGAAGAGGACTACAAGGTCGTGGTGTCAAAGTCGCATCCATTGTCTGAACTAAATACAATTTCTCTTTCGACGCTTGCTCAAACTGACATGCTTGACAGACTGAATTGCGAAATGCGGGATACTTTACATGGAACCTGCGCAGATCAAGGTTACGACCTCTACGCGGCCTATCGGTCAAATCGCGTGGATTGGTTAATCGAACTTGCCCGGCAGGGTTCGGGTGCGGTGATCCTACCAGCCACCGCTATTCCATCAGACATGGGCCTGGTGTCGAAACCCATCGATGGCCTTGAAATAACACGAACTGTTTTGGCCGTTCGATATCGGCACCAAACGACGAGATCAGAAACAAATGATCTGATCCGTGAGATTATGCGCACGCCAGCATAACGACGCCGGTTATCGACCCGGGCGCATCGTGTATCATTCTGCAATTAGGGCTCAAACGATGCTTTCGTGGCGCTGACGCTGAGACAATAATTGTCGCAATCATGTCTCAGACAGTATGCTTTCGCACTCGCAGTGAATGTCCGCTTCTCTAATTGGGTGTCTGGGTCAAGCTCGTTTTCCTTCTTCCATGTTGGTTGAGATCGCTTATCCGGGTCACGCTTCTCTTCGCAGTCTGATTTGGCGTTCGAAGGGCGCCGCTGCATGCATGTGTCGGATTGGATGTGGAGAGCCCCGCTTTCCGGCGCGCTTCAAGTTGCGCAGCAGACATTTTCGGCTTCATCCACAAACCTCGTCCGGATTGGACGATCCCGTCAGGTTTGGTGGTTGGCTGTCTAATTCATGCCGTGCCTCCCACTTGGTTCTGGCGGAATACGGTGCCGTCGATCCACATGCGATGCAAAAGAACGGCAAGTTTACGGGCGACGGCCACGACGGCGCGTCGACGACCTTTGGTGCGTATCAACCGCATGCCCCACGACTTGATCTGTGACCCCGCCATCGTTCGCATGAGGAGTGCGTTTGCGGCGGCATATAGAGTAGCCCGCACATCGCGATCTCCCGCCTTCGAGATGCGACCTGGGTTGTCATGTTCACCGGATTGGAACCTTCGTGGCGTCAGGCCAAAATGTGCTGCCACGGTGCGTGATCGTGTGAATCGGGCGGGATCATCAACCGCCGCCTTGAATGTAAGAGCAGCGATCGGCCCAACGCCCGGTACGGTCATCATACGCATGCACACCTCATCGTCCGAAGCCGCGCGTTTCACGCGTCGGTCCAGTTCCAAGTAGTGCTGGAAGAGGACCGTTCGGGCATCGAGCAGCGGGATGATCGCATGCGCAAGAACATCATCCATTTCAATCATAGGACGCACCAGGCCATCGAAGCTGCCATGCTTGAGGGTCTTGGGCAGCCGGACGCCGAAGATCTTCAACAGACCGCGTACCTCGTTGGCCAGATCCATCGTCTTCTTGAGCAATGCCTTTCGGGTGCTCAGGAGCGCCCGCAGACCATGTGCCTCTCGGCTCTTCATGTGAACTGGGCTGAACCAACCAGTCCTCAGGATCTGAGCTATGCCTTTCGCATCGGTCTTGTCGGTTTTATTCCGCATTGCGGACAAGGCGGCGCTCACCTGCCGCGCCTCCATGCAAACGATGTCAAAACCTTCGGACTGCAAGCCAAAGTACAGGTGCTGGCTCAAGGCACCAGCTTCGAAGCCAACACGCTCGATGGCGTGCGGGAAAGCCCTCAGACAAGCGGCAATGTCCTCAACTTCACAAGGCAATTCCCGTTCTAAATGAACTTTCCCTTTGCCATCGACGATGCAAAGGGCACACGAGCGCAGCGATACGTCTAATCCAACGAAGTATTCCATAGTCTGTCTCCCTTGTTCACAGCGATGCCGTGATCTTATCGGGAGCTCGACCTCAGAGTAGGGTCAGCCCAATTACGCATGCTTTCCGCCGATGCTGTTGAAAAAGTCTTTGTTGCAGCGCGGCAAGTCCTTTGATTCACTTGATTATGAGGGGATTGGAGGATTTCGTCATGATGGGCACCCAAACGGCACCGGCACAGTTGTTCTATGACTTCGATCTGGAGCGTCATGTTCCTTCCGGTCATATGCTTCGCGAGATCGACCGTTTCCTCGACGTGGATGGGATGCGGGAGGCCGTGCGCCCATTCTATAGCCACATGGGGCGTCCCTCGATTGATCCAGAGCTGATCATCCGGATGCTGGTCATCGGTTACGTCATGGGCATCCGGTCGGAACGTCGCCTCTGCGACGAGGTCCATCTGAACCTCGCCTATCGCTGGTTCTGTCGGCTGGGCCTGGAGGGAAAGGTCCCAGATCACTCGACCTTCTCACGCTATCGCCATGGCAAGTTTCGCGACAGCAATCTGCTGCGGCAGGTCTTCGAGGCCACAGTCGAGCGGTGCCTGAGGGA
The DNA here is from genome assembly GCF_026619415.1 of Hoeflea algicola. NCBI lineage: Bacteria > Pseudomonadati > Pseudomonadota > Alphaproteobacteria > Hyphomicrobiales > Rhizobiaceae > Hoeflea > Hoeflea algicola. Next base: position 85,131 of record NZ_JAOVZR010000003.1, on the reverse strand, counting down.
GGATCTTGTAGCGGGCGAAGGTTTCGCTGTCGATGCAAGCCTGATCTCCGCCGATGCCAACAAGGTTCGGTCAATCGCTGCCGAAGACTGGAGCCCGGAGGTCGCGCGTGAGGCCGGGACCCGGGCGGCGCGGGAATACCTGGAGACACTCGACGATGCCGCCTTCGGGGCCGCGTCGCCGGTCCAGCCGAAGTTCGTGGCGAAGTCCGATCCGGCTGCGCAATGGACCCGCGCCGAGGAAAGCCGCCCGTATTTTGCCTATGCCACCAACTACCTGATCGACACCAAGAGTTCGGTGATCATGGATGTCGAAGCCACGAGGGGAGTGGGAAAAAGCTGGGAGTCAAGCCGCAAGGGCAAACTTAGCTTGCTTGAGCCGACCATCGGCAACCGCTGCCCGGACCTGCAATACCCGATGGGCGCCGGCAGGAGACCAACGCATCTGCCGCTTCTTGTTCATCCGAGCGTTTACGAGATTGTTGGCGGCGCTTTCGGCCGGAGAACTCGATATCGGCTGACCCGACCAATATCGATGGCAGTAGTCGACAATCGATGTTGTGTTCTGGACCAGGTAGGACCGGAGATTGCTGATCAATACGGACAATCGCTTGAGCTTCTGGTTTGCTTCTCGAAGCGTGGTGTGCTGCTCCAACTGGTAGAGCATATTCTTCACGGCTCTCGTCGCCTCCCTGACGTAGCCGCTCCAAAGCAGATGGCGAAGCCGCGGCACATCAACCGCAACATCTCGAAGGTAGATGTTCAGATCGCCGATATGCCTGAGGCCTTGCCACGTCTGTTCGATGTGCCGGAGCCGCATCGACAGATGGAACCAGTCAAGAATATGCGTCACGGGCTCCCTTGTTGCACTGAGCACGATGCTTTGCAGCCCGACGTCTCCGTCGCTGAAAACAGTGACGTCGCGGCCAGGCAACCATCCTTGCGCCCGCATTGCGGCACGAACCGCATCGTGCTTGCCGGTAGCCACATGCGGTGCGGCCGCGAACTGACGCGGTAGCCGCCCCGGTGAAACAACGCGTCCCATGGCGATTTCGAAATGCCGGCTCTGATATCCGGGAACTGCACGGATATAGGCGCCATCAATGAAGACAGAAATGGAGGATCCGCCGGCCCGACTCATGCGATAGGGGCTCGCTGCGTCCCACTTTTCAATCTGATCGGCAACCTTGGCGAGCCGGTTGACGATGGTTCGATGATTGTGTGGCCGCGCGGCCGGTACAAAAAGATCGAGTACACGAGCTGCTTCACGAAACGACAGGCGCGAACCGAGCTCAGCCTGTACGCGCTCCAATTCCGGCGTCGCTCTGCCCTTCAACAAGGTCTCGATGTATCCGATTTTCGCCTTTGCCGGCTTTCCGCTGACACAACCGCGGAACCGAGGCACGCGCAGGCGACAAATACCGAAGAGCGAATGGACCGTACGAGATCGATAGTCATGAACCCCGCGAAGACAGCCACAGTCGTGACATTTCCGATCGTGCTGGCTGGCTTGATCCACTTGAAACTGCGTAAGCTCTTCTTGCAGGCGGCGTTGTATAACCTTGCCGTCCTCAAGGGACAGGCCGAAGTCATCGAATCGCGCTCCCTCGACCATGCGTTCGACAACTGCGATCTCTCGACGCTGTCGAACGCCATCGGTTCCGACTAACTCGACCACGACATTCATCTTCAATTGTGACATCCACGAGTACCCTTCTGAAAAGGGCTCCAGTTACGCCATATTTCTTACCCCCACCTTTTTCCCACTCCCAACATATGAGATCGTTGGGGTGATAGTCTCATCATTAAATGCTAAGCTACAACTGCGTTGCCATCAGCGAAACATGTGCTTCGAGTGGCGGCCGGAGTTCGAAAGCGCGAACCTCCCGGGAGAAGTCGAACAGTCGAACCAGGCTCCATTCATGTCGCCGGGCGTCTGAGACTTCCAGCTCGTTTCTCGAGATGTAGAAAGGCGTGCGCTCCCACCCGTTGGTCGTCTTCACTTCGATGAGACGTGGCGACCCGTTTGGCGCGAAACTGGCAATATCATAACCGGCGCCATCTCCGTCTTCCTGAGATACCCAACGGACCTTGTCTGCCAGATCCCTTCGATCTGAGGCTTGAAGATGTGCGCGTTCGTGATGGAAAACACGCTCTTCGCCGGCTTTTCCAAGGGAACGGTTTCTCTCATCCCTTCCTGCCACATCAAACCTGCGAGCGATTGCCTCAAGTTGTGACAGTTCGGCCGGAGGAGGAGCATTCTGCATGGTTGGCGGCACGCCAAAGAACAGGGGTGGCGCATCAGCAAAGCCCTGGGCGATCGCGGTTGCATTTGACGCCTCAAATGACGGGTTCTTCGCGAGCCACCGCGAAACGGCATCCGCCAATGACATCTGTAAATTGAATCGAGGTTGATAGCCGGTGATATGCGGTAGCCCAAAGCCGACCAAGGCGGCCGAAACATTGCAGTTCTTGAACTCGATCGAGCCCTTGGATCGGCCGAGGGACTGGTGAAGGCTCCTGTTGTTCATTGCCTTGTTGTAGGTCAGACCAGCCAGATCATCCTTCAGCATTTGGAAGTAGACGGCGACAATCGCGTCGTTTTCCTGATCGGACCAGCTTTCAGCGTTCATGCCGCCAGGTTATGTCGGCGAAGGTGCTTTGTCATCATGAATACCCGGTAATTCGAATGCGTAGGCACGTACACGTCTGTTCAAACCTGCTCAAGAGTTCGGTTTTTACGCATGGAGCTGAGATCCCGCTATGCAAGCATCTGCAGCCCGTGCTTCTGCACGAGCGACAGGAGCTTGAGCGCCGGTCCGCTCGGCCGTTTAGCCCCCGTTTCCCACTTCTGGACCGTCGACTGGCTAGTGTTCAGATAACGGGCAAAGACCGGCTGGCTGACATGGTTGTTCTCGCGCAGCGCTTTGATTTCGCCGGGCGTCAGTTCCTGCGGAAAAACAAGGCAATCTTCATCGAAGGTCCGCATCGTTTCCTTGTCGATGGTCCCAGCCGAAAACATTCCCTCGACCGCACTATGGATTGCCTCGAAGGCATCGCTCTTGAACTTGCGTTTAGTCGCCATGGTCTATCTCCAACAGTGCGCCGGTCTCGATTTCCGCTTCGAGGTCGGCTTTCGTCTTTCGGCGGTAGAGATCGGTGAGCTTCCGGAATGCCAGAAGCTCATCGTCATCGATGTTCGCCCGATCCTTCTTGGCAAAGAGATAGGCGAACACCCAGAACTCTCCGGCCTTTGCCAGAACGATTGAACGATGCATGTTGTCATTGAGCCGTTTTTTGAAGACGCCACCGCCGAGATCGTCGGCCTGACCGAGAGCAACCTGATGGATTGCCTTCAATAGGGCCTTGTCGGAGATTCGCGCCTTCTTCGCCGCCTTGGCGAACCAAGCTGTCTTGAACACTCGTTCTGTCATTGGCTTATATAGCACTTAGTGCTATATCCATCAAGGTTTGAAAGAGAAAGTCACGCTGCCTCCCATACCTGATTCAGAATTCGGGCCGCAAGGGCGGCCTTATCCTGAGGCAGGAACCGACCATAGTGCTGCCGCACCACGTCCGGCGTATCCTGGATAGCGTAGCTTGCCTGCTCGTAGGACCCTGTTTGCTTGAGAATGTGGGTTGCCAAGACATCCCGAAGATTGTGAGGACCGTGGGGGAGCAAGCCTTTGATGGCGCCTCGGCCCGTATAGGGATTGTAGATCCCATAGCGTTGGATCACGGTCCGCCAGGCTTCGTAGAACTTGGTCGAGTCGTACGCCGCATCCAGGCTGATCGTCTTCACCGTCTTGACGAAGAGCGTGCCAGGATCTTTTGCCCGACCGAGAAGCACACCGCGATGGCGGTCGATATAGGCCTCGAGGTATTTGTAGAGATCAAGCAGGTCCGGGAGGATGAGGCGGAATGGTTTCTGCCCGAAGAAAGACGAGGTTGAGTTCTTGAAGGCGACCGACGGGATCAGCACCTCCCATCCTCCTTCTCGGTCGCTCCAGTGCAACTCGCCGCATTTCATGTCCTCCAGCCGTCGCTCGGGGGTCGGGAAATGGCCACGGGGGCAGACGCGAAGTTGACGAAGGTTCTTCTGCCGAAGTCCAAGGTGCAGCCCCAGGCGAAGCAGCAGGAAGGACCGGGTCGCTTCCGCGGCTGCTCGGGGGTAGCGGTCTTCATCCGGCATGCGTTTCAAAATCTCGTCGGTGATCTTGCGATATTCCGCCAGTGGGCTGTCTGCTTCCAGCACGCACATGATCGGCTCGAAAGGGTCACGATGGACGCGCATCACCCGCTGGATCTCCCCTGAACGGTTGGCTGCGTGTCGATGAAACGCGTCGCAGGCACTATGCCAGTCGCGAGAGGCGAATTCGATTTCTTGCGGCGCGATCAGGCCTTCGATCGGTCTTACATGTTTCAGAAGTTCGGGATGCTGACGGATCCAGCCGACTTCGGAGCGCGTGAGGGCTTGTGCGATCATCAGCATATCCTCTTCCCACCTGGTGTAGAATCCGCGGCGCTGCTCTCGCCATTGCAGATACCAGTCCCAGACGCCGGGAAAGATCAGCAGTCCAAATGTCAGTTGGCTCAGGCGCACGCCGCGGCCCTTGACGATGCCGTTGGGTGAGGCGGCCAGCGCTCCGAACATCAGGCCGAGATGTTCGATTTTTTGCGATGTGGTTTCCTCGCCCCAAACGCCGTTGCGCTGAAACCCGATCGCAGTCAGCGTCGACGTCTTGAACCGGATCAGGTCAGCCATCTCCATCGCCAGCCGCGGTGGCGCATCGACGACGCCGGACAGGAGATCAGGGTCTTCAAAGGTCTCTGCAGCATTGTCGGCGCTCGATGGCAGCGTGGACGCGCGAGGAGACAACGATCCTCCGCCATAGGTGACGCCCGGAAACCGGATGGCGTAACGCTGCTTGCTCGCTGCGGCCTGGTAGCGCCGATAATCGGTTGAACCCGAGACGATGACCCGGCGGACCCAGTCGAGGATTTCCTCCCGCTTGGCAAATGGCAGGCTGCCGAAATCGTCGGGAAGGTGCCATGCCAGTCTTCGCCGTTCGGCCGCGCTGATGTCGCCAAGATTGTGACCGTGGAGAGATCGGGCTTGATGGGGCAGCTTCGCCTTGAAATATCCTTCCGGCAGTTGGTATCGCCGCTCGATGCGGGAGAGGATTTCGAAGCTCGCGACGGATCGCGGCACGCGTTCGCCCTGGATCCAGGACAGCAGGGTCGCATGGTGGAACGTCTCGTCCAGCCGAACGATGGCGCGGTAAAGGTGCCAGTAACTCTCGCCGAACCGTCGCATATGATAGACGAGCGCATCCTGAAATCCGTCAGGATCTTCACTCGCTTCAAATAATGGTTCCGGAAACGGATGGATCGGCTTGAGTTGTGGTCCTCGCGGCGACGATGCGGATTGAGCATGGTGATCGTTGTCGTCGATCCGTCTCGGGTTTCGAGTGGAGGGTGCAGTGGCTGCCGACCGAATTGGTTCGTCTGATCGATGGGTTTGCCTGGTTGAGGGGATGTGCTCCACTACAGGTGGCGCGCCGAGCCAACGGATGATCGCGTCCAGGGCGATGCGGATCTGCTTCTTGAGATCACCCGCCAATTCGCCGTCTGTCCGGCAAGCGTGGGTGATTTCCAACCAATCAATGCGACCGTTCAGCAGTGGAGGCAACTGACGATGGACGATGAGATTGTTGAGATAGGTCTGGATTTGCTCCAGCGCCCGCTTCGATGCGATCGGCGCTATGCGCAACTCGCAGAACTGTGAGATTTTTCGTTGAAAATGACGTGATGAAAGATCTTGTTTTGGCATGCTCATATTCCGTTGCAATCGGCACCAATGCCGACGGCGAGCGGGAATAGGATTTGTGATTTAACAAAGGATGTATCCGATCGGGTGGGTGGGCACACCGATGCGAAGCTCTTGATGCCATGCATTTCGCTTGAGGGTTTTTTGACCGATGAAGCGGAAATGCCATGCCCTGATGTTAGCCGAATGCTCGACAAGGTCAGCGGTGTTAGCAAGATCGAATAACAATAACCCCCGATAAGGGTTACTTATCGATGGTTATCGCTCAAACTTTCTATCATACCATGTGAGGAACCGTAATATTCCGATAGAGTTCGTGTAAGAACTCATTTACCATAATTTCAGTGGCTTATGATCTCACGAAAATCAGCATGACAGCCTTGATGCGGCCGGCTTTCGACGCCGGTATCGCGCTCACGCGCCTTGACGAGCGTGTGGCCTGCTCACCTGTCGGCGCAGGCTGGATCGAACGATCCCAATTCACCGATGCGTGCGCTTCGCTCTGGATCGACGGCGAACTCATCCATCTCGAAGACGTCGTCCTCCATGACGCCACGCGGGATATTCGCACCCCACCCATGAACTGAAAATCGCCCGCGACGTGCTGCGCACCCGCCGGCGCATTGCCGCCCAACCACATGGGTGGGCTCTGTCCGCGGATGGCGTCAGCAAATTGCGGCAGACGTCGGAGATCACTTCGGCCAACGCTGACGAGGCGGCGACCGCCGATGCCATCCGGTGGGCGCGCGCGATCGATCCGGAAGGGGAAGGGGAGGAAGGTGACGACGTCGAACATATCCCCGGCGTTGACTATGCCGCCATCGATGCGGTTCTGGCCCGATCGGAAGCGGCAATCGAGAGGGCCACCCGGCCAGGCCGTGCCGGCGCGGCAGAAAAAGTTCCTGTGATCTACGATCTCGACTGGGACGAGGATTCGAGGTTGGACGAATGGCGCAGCGTGTTGCGAAAGGTGCAAGACCTGCCGGCAGTGCTACAGGCGATTGTTGCCCTCGACGCCTGGAACGAGTTGTCGGTGCTGCAGCACGCGCCCTGGCTCGGCCGGCTGCTGGTTGCCTCCATCCTGCGCCAAGCCGGCATCGCCACCGGCGGTCATCTCGCGGCGATCAATCTCGGCCTCAAAACCATCCCCGTCGATCGGCGCCGGCATCGCGACCGTGAGACCCGGTTGCTGGCCATCGCCCACGGATTTTTGGCGGCAGCGGAGATCGGGATGAAAGAGCATGACCGGCTGTCACTGGCAAAAACGATGATGGAGCGCAAATTGGCGGGACGACGAACGTCTTCGAAATTGCCGGAGCTGGTCGAGCTGGTGATGGCGAAGCCAATGGTGTCGGCCGGAATGGTGGCCAAGACGCTCGAGGTGACGCCGCAGGCGGCCTACAGTTCCCGCTGCAAACTGGATGGCCAGCGATTTTGCCGATCGATGTCTCCAGGCGTTGCAAACGCAATTGGCCTCAGATACTCCAAATCCATTAGAGTTATGTTCAACTTTTGTTTGCAATGCTGATCTCATGCTGCCTCGCGATTACAGACTGCACGAGCTAAATGAAGATGAGTTTGAAAAGCTCGTCGTTCGCATTTGTGTGCGCTGGTTAGGCGAGGGTGTGACCCCATTCGCTCGCGGACGGGACGGTGGCCGCGATGGAAAGTTCCACGGCACTGCGAACGCGTTTCCGAGCGCAGCATCGCCGTTGTCCGGACATTTTGTCCTTCAGGCAAAGCACATCAGCGCGCCAAACAGATCGTGTTCCGACCCCGATTTCGCCGGTCTGCTCGGGAAAGAGCACGGCAAGATCAAGCGGCTGAACGGCGATGGGATTTGCGACCACTATCTCGTTTTCGCCAACCGGAAATATACGGGCGGTGCTGACGAAAAGTTCATGAAGGACCTCTTGGGACTCGGGATCAACTCCGCGCACATTATCGGCGTTGAACGTCTCCACATTGCGCTCGACGATTACGCGAACATCCGAGAAACCTTGCCCAATTGGCTCGACTCATCGCCTTTCCGCTTCAACCCGGACGAACTGGTGGAAGTGATCGGAGCGCTCCACGCCTATACCAAGGACGACCCTGCCAGCGCGTTTGACAGCGCGCTCGATTTCGAAAAGCTCAAGATGCCGCTGAAAAACAAGCTCAACGGCGTCTCTGACGAATACTACAAGCAGGTGATCGTCGCTCAATCTATGCCGCATTTTGATCGCGTCGCCCAGTTCCTCCAGAATCCGAGAAACGAAGAATTCGCGGCGCTCTATCATGATGCTGCCGATGAGCTTAAGCAAAAGATCATCGCCAAGCGCGCGCAGTTCGGAGCGTTCGATGACATCTTCGTGTTCATGTACGAACAGATCCAGGAGAAGCGTGAAGCCCTGCGGGGTAAGCGCCGCCTGATTTCCATCCTGCTGCACTATATGTATTTCAATTGCGATATTGGCATAAAACAGCTGGAGGAGAACGAAGATGTCGTCCACGCTGACGCCTAAGAAACATCTCAACCTGGACACTTCATTGCTGCGCGTATTTTCGCTCGTCCTCAAAGAGCTTCAGAAGCGAGGCGTCTGTGAATTTGAGAAGTTGCGCGGCGTCGTGATCCGACGGGTGGGCGCCGATGGCGAGCTTTCCTTCCTGCCCGCCCTCGACCTCCTGTTCCTCCTGGGCAAGGCCGAGTATCACCTCAAGAACGATACGCTCGAATATAAGGGGACTGACTGACCATGCAGCTCAGCCGCCTATACTCCAACCTTCCAGATATCCTTTCGCCGGTCGTTTTCAATCACGGAGCCGATGCCAATCGCCTGAATGTGGTGCTCGGTGAGGTCAAGCATCCTAAAGATCGCAGAAAAGACTCGCATAATCTCGGCAAGACGACACTCCTGCACGTCATCGACTTCATGATGCTTAAGGGATGGTCGCAGGAGAGCTTTCTCCATAGGCATCGTGACCGCTTTTCCGATTTCGTTTTCTTTCTTGAGATCGCCTTGAACAGTGGCGGCTACGCCACAATACGGCGTAGCGTCGTCGCTCCGACCCGGATCGCCCTGTCCCGTCACGAAGACCCCGATGCAGATTTCAGCGCGACAGCCGACGACGTATGGGATCACCCCGATCTGCCGATTGATGAGGCCATCAAGCTTCTTGACGCTTGGCTCGATCTCAGAGCGTTAAAACCATACGATTATAGGAAGGCAATCACGTATTTCTTGCGATCGCAAGGCGATTGGAGTGATGAACTGCAACTGCAAAAGTTTCAGGCCGGGCGCGACCTTCACTGGAAGCCGTTTGTCGCCCATCTGTTTGGCTTCAACCAAAAACCTATCGTCAGGAAGTACGAGCTCGACGAACTCATCCAGAAGCTTCAGGAGAAGCAGGGGGAACAACAGGCGGAGGTCCAGTTCAGGGAAGAGGATCTGCCCAAGTTGACGGCCGAACTCGGTGTGCTCCAACAACACGTCGAGGATCTTGAGGAACAACTCGATGCTTTCCGCTTCGATGACGAAGAGCGCCGCCTCATACGCGATTTGGTGGAGACCATTGAGACCGAGATCGCGAGCCTGAACCAGCAGATCTATGATGCTCGATACGACATTGGCCAGATCGACAGTTCTCTCAGCCACAAGGACAAGTTCGATCTGGAAGATGTGCAATCGATCTTCGACGATGCAAAGCTCCATTTCCCGACGCAGCTGAAAAAGCAATATAGCGAACTGGTCGAGTTCAAGAAGAAGGTCACGCAGGAGCGCAATGCGGCCCTGCGCAAGCGTCGCAAGGAACTGGAGGATGAGCTCTCGGCCGCTGAAGGTCGCAAGGCTTCACTTGACGCTCAACGCGCCCAACGTCTGAAAGTGCTCCGCTCGACCGATACTTTCGACAAGTTCAAAGCCTTGCAGAAGGATGTCACCGAGCAACGGGCGCAGCTTGTTTACCTCGGCGAACAGCGCAAGAAACTTGAGGCGGTCGTGGAAACCGCTCGGCAGGTTCGTGAAGCAGAACGTGACCGCGGGCGTGTGGTTGACGAAATAAAGACTATGCTTGCCAAGCCAACCATCATATATGAACGCTTCACGCGTATCTTCAACGACTATTGCCAAAAAGTCCTCAACCACGAGGGACTTTTCTTCTTTCAGGTTAATTCGAACAACAATCTAGACTACAAGATCAGCCTGGGTCTCGCCGGTCAGAAGGGTGTTGCATCGAGCCAGGGCGAGGGAACCAGCTACAAGAAGCTGATTTGCGCTCTGTTCGACTTGGCACTATTGCGCGTCTATGAGGACATTCCGTTCTTTCATTTCGTGTATCACGACGGAATGTTCGAAGCTCTCGACGATCGAAAGAAGCTTGCCTTCCTCGATGTTGTCCGCGAGCAGGTCAGCCACCGAAAGCTTCAGTATATCATGACAGTCATCGCGTCTGATCTACCGCGCGATTCCAAGGGTAAGCTCGTTGCCTTCGGAGATGACGAGACAATCCTCCGACTGGACGATAGCGGACAAGCTGGCCGGCTGTTCAAGATGGCCGAATTCTGACTTCGATATCACTGACGATCGCAGCGGAGCCGAAGTGGCGAGGAGTAATCTCCAATGGGAACTTACATCACCCTCGATATCGGAAAAATGGAGCTGATTGGTTCGAAGAACGATCCCGGCATCGATCACGGTCGCCTGTTTCACGAAAAGGATCGAAAGGCGATCCAACGCGACCAGGATTATGCATACGAGTGCCCGAACGGCTTTCAAACAACGCTATCGGACGTGCTGCCTCGGCTTGAGATGCTCGGCCATACGCTGAGCGTGGCTCGACAAGAGTACGAGAGTGCTGTCGACATCAACATGCGGCGCAAGGTAGAATATGCCAAAGATGCCAAAGATGCCAAAGATGCCGACGAGCCGGAGCCCAGCTTCAACTTCTTTTCTTTCGATGAGATACTCGAGATAGCGGCTAGACTCGATCCGAGCGCCTTGTCGACCTCGATAGAGGAGGACGACGAAAAGCCAATCAGGATACTGCCCCAAGAACTTATGGAGCGCCTGCCCTGGTACGATGCCTGGGACTATGCCAGGCGGTCATATGAGCCGGATACCGTTTTTTCGCAGAGCACCAGTGCCGAGTATGCTCTAGGCGGATTCCACCCCTATACTGTGATGCGCTTGCTCGCTGAAAATCCACGAAACCTGAGCTCTCTCGTGACTTGGGACTATGGCCCCCTCGTGTCCAACGGTTATGCAAGGGAGGAGGAGTTCACCTGCTCACGCCGCGATCAGGATTGCTTCTTGATTGTGACTGAAGGCGGGTCTGATGCGGCGATGCTTCGGCATGCAATCAGCCTGCTTCGTCCGCAGATCGCCGACTTTTTCCGCTACATAGACATGGAAGAAGGCTATCCGTTTTCCGGTACAGGCCAGCTCCTTAAGTTCATGCAGGGTTTAGCGGCCATGAGGGTACCGTTAAATGTGGTGGCCATCTACGATAATGATGCAGAAGGTTTCGCAGCTTACGGCAAAACAAATGCGCTCAAGCTGCCCGCAAGCTATCGCGTATGCATCCTCCCCGATCTCGATGAATTCTCAAGATTTCCTACCACGGGGCCGACCGGTCCAGCGATGGGCGATATTAATCGACGAGCAGCGTCACTCGAATGCTACCTGGATCTGTCCCGACGAGGACTTCCAGATGTGGTTGTCCAATGGGGCGGCTTTAACGACATAGTCGGGTCGTACCAGGGAAGTCTAAAAGGGAAAACACAGTTCATGAACGACTTCCTCAGACACCGAGGTACGCAAGATCGACGCGGCGCTTACGACTTTATAAAGTTGGAGAAGGTACTCGATGTCTTGGTTGGCGCATGCGTCGCAATAGCGTCGGAAGCGGCCGCATCAACGCAAGCAAGGCGCCTGCGCTGATTGCAACGATATTGCAGCTGTAGCTCGGGTGAATTTTGTCGCTCCTAGAGTTGGGTTGGAGCGCTGAACGCCTGAAGATGATTCGTAGCAGCGTTATCATCTTGCCCGTTCTTAACGCCGTCGCGCCAAAGGCGCGAGCCTGGCGACAGCCTTCGGAAAGCCAGAGGGGGATATGGCTTCGGGTGCGGCCGGTCACGATGCATGACTAATATCGGGAATCCGATAGATATTAACTTTCGTCGAAAATGAAGATGGGGCCGCTCACATCTAGCGGCCCTATTTTCGCGAACTCACGTTACTCAGCGTCGCCGATACCCATCAACCCGGTCCGACCGTCGGCCGCCCATTTGTCCCAGTAGCCCAAACGCGCTTTGACGAATTCCTTCCGGTCATCCACCATATAGGGCGTCCTATCCACGACGAGATCTTTGCCTTCAATCTTCGACCGATTTTGCGCCCAGAGCGGACCCATCTCCAGTGTTGCGGGCATGGCCACGGCTTCGTAGCGACCGGACCGAAACTTCGCGGTCATGTATTGATCATGGTCCTTTATCGGGTGCAGCCGATCGAACGTCATGTAGTGCTCGCCATCCCGGCTGAGCTTCGCTCGAAGCCGATTAAGTTGAGCGTTCCCTTCGATTTCAGACCGGCGTGTCAATCGGCATGCAATTCTGACCCCCTATCGGCCCCCAAAAATGACCCCCTTATTTTGCGCAGGGGTAGCTGGCCCGATGCGGCGTAGCCATCACACAGCGCAGCCGCGTCGGGCCAGCGGGGCCTGGGTTACTCCCTGGTCTTGAAGCGCCAGCTCTCGTTGCCGGTTTCGACGATGTCGCAGTGGTGGGTAAGGCGATCGAGTAGCGCTGCGGTCATTTTGGCGTCTCCGAAGACCGATGGCCATTCACCGAAGTCGAGGTTGGTCGTCACAATGATGGACGTACGCTCGTAGAGGCGACTGACGAGGTGGAACAGCAGCTGGCCGCCGGTCTGGGCGAAGGGGAGATAGCCGAGCTCGTCGAGGATCAGGAAGTCGAGGCGGCACAAGAGATCCGCAGTGCGCCCCTGGCGATCAGCGCGGGCTTCGGCGTCGAGTTTGTTCACGAGGTCGACGACGTTGAAGAAGCGGCCGCGCTTGCCACGGCGGATGCAGGCCCTGGCGATGCTCACGGCAAGATGGGATTTGCCGGTCCCGGTGCCGCCGATCAGCACGACGTTGCGTTGATGCTCAAGGAACTCCCCGGAGGCCAGATCGCGCACCAGCATCTCGTTGATCGGCGTGTTCTCGAAGCTGAACTCATCGACCTCTTTGGCCAGTGGCAGCTTGGCAATCGTCATCTGGTATTTGATCGAGCGCGCCTGCTTCTCGCTGATCTCGGCGTTCAGCAGGTCGCCGACGATCTGTTGCGGTTCGTGCTGGCGCTTCACCGCTGTGGTTATGATCTCATCGTAAGCGGCCTTCATCCCGTAGAGCTTCAGCTGGCTCATCGCGTCCAGCACCTGTGATCTTTCCATGGTTGGGTCTCCTTAGACTGTCATAGCGTTTGCAGTCGGCCACGGGCTCGCAGGTCAGCCGCAGCGCTTCGGGCGTATCTATGGTCAGCGGTGGCGGCGGCTCACGATGTCGGGCCAGGATATTGATGACGACCGAGGCGGCGGGAGCTCCTTCGTTCAGCGCTTCGGCACAGGCAGCCTCCACTGCATCCAGCCCATCGGTTGGGATCATGCTCAGGATCTGGACCATTTGCCGGTCGCCATTCGGCACCTTGCCGAGCTTGCGCTGCATCCGCCTGATCGCTGGCGGCAGTTCCCAATCCTTGAAGGGAGCGCCATTCCTGAGCGCCCCGGGCTTTCGGGCCAGCACCGGGATATAATGCAGCGGGTCGTAGATGGCCTTGTCGCGCCCGAAGGCTCGGGCGTGCTGCCCCACGATCTTGCCGTCCTGCCAGAACTCGACCCGCTCGGCATAGGCGCGGATCTCGACGGGCCGACCGACGGCGCGTCCATCCACGGAGTAGCGGTTCTTGTCGAAGCGGACGAGGCAGGTCTTCGAGACCGACGCAGGCACGGCGTGGAAGCCGTCGAATGGGCCGACGTAAGGCACCAGGCTCGAGCGCTCGTCTTGGAATACTTCCCAGATCGTTCGATCCCGGAGCTCCTGGTGCGGATGGGACTTGGCCCAGGCAACGCAGCGATCCTCGAGCCAGGCGTTGAGTTCGGCGTAGCTCTTGAACTTGGGTCTGGGCACGAAGAAGCGTCGCCGGACAACGCCGACCTGGTTCTCGACCTGCCCCTTCTCCCAGCCAGACGCCGGTGTGCAGGCAACGGGGTCGACAAGATAATGCCCGCACATCTGCTGGAACCGGCGATTGTAGGCCCGGTCGCGGCCCACGAAGATCGTATCTACCGCCGTCTTCATATTGTCATAGATCCCCCGCGTGCAGGCCCCGCCGAAGAAGACAAAGGCCTTGTCGTGGGCATCGAAGACCATCTCCTGTGTCTCGCGCGGGTAGGCTCGCACGAACAGCATCCGGCTGTGGCAAAGGCGGACGTGCGCCACCTTCACTGTCGTCGTCGCGCCATCGATCACCACGATCTCATGACTCCAGTCAAACTGATAGGCCTCACCGGGATCGAAGGTCAGCGGCACATAGGCAGTGGCCGATGCCTCCTGTTCCTCCTTGGACCATGAGGCCGCGTAGCGACGGACAGCATCGTAGCCGCCGTCATATCCGAGGGCTCTGAGTTCCTCGAAGATCCTGACCCGGGTCAGCCTCTCGCGATTGGGCTTGCGCGCGTTCACTGCCAGCATCTCGTCGAGCTTGTCTTTCCAGCGGCCGATCTTGGGCTGCGGTTGAACCGTCCGCTCGTAGGTGTGCTCGGTCGCACCTGACCGAATCACCTTGCGCACCGTGTTCCGCGAAACTCGGATCTCCCGGCAGATCTGCTTGATCGGCTTCTTGTCCTGAAAATACGCCCGCCGGATCTTCGCAATCGTCTCCACAACCAACATCCCGCACTGTGCTCCCCGATAGCCTCGGGGGCATTATCCACACCAGTGTAAAGGGGTCATTTTTGGACGCCGATCACCCCGCTACGGGGTCAAAATTGCATGCCTGTTCACAACCGGCGACCGTAGATGAGGACATATTGCGGGATGAATGTACGCCAGCGCGGCAACGCATCCATCAGATAGTGGTTGCAGAACAATGTCTGGTTTGCAGGTTCGCCGAGCCAGCTTTTCCAGCGGGCGATTTGAGTCTGTGCTTGCGTGAACTGCGCGGTAGGCTGGCCGCCTTTGGTAAACATCCTCTTCTTCGGGGCCTCGATTTCAATCAGAACCGCATAGATGTGCAGACTGTCGGTGGCGATCCATAGAAAGTCTGGGATGTGCTCGTTAAAGCCCGGCAAGGATGGTTGCGTGATCAGTGCCGCGGGAAACGCGCTGTGGCCTGATGGCCCTGACATACTTTGGCCACCGGGAACCATGCAAGGATGGGTTTCAAGAAACCTCTGAAAAACTGCCTCGTCGTGATCATCCGCCGCGTTGAGCAGCTCACGCCAATCGCGCTGCACCAGCTCGCTATAGCGGTCCCAAGTCAGAGCTTTGGGTCCGCTTTCCAGTCTATAGGTTCGCCCAGTGGTCAGCACGTCGTCATCCCTTTTATTTCTCCAGGCGTTCGCATTGAGAGCGGACCGCCGCATTGTTGAAATGGTTGCGTGACGATATTGACGTGAACTGATCAAGCGGCCTTAACGTCAAGCTCGTCCGGAAATGACTTCTGGTGCAACAAGCATTTTTTCTCGCAGATCGTCAGTAATGCCATCACCGTAGAGTGGTGACCCATTAGGGAAACCGGCCGCCAGCCATATGGCATCAAGCATCTGTCGCAAACTTTCGATCGATATTGAACATGCTGAAGGCATATCGACGGTTCCGAGATGGACGAAAGGAGCGCCCAGCCGCTTGCTAGATTTGTGCTGGGCACCCAACCGAACATCCTCCAATCCTTCGAGAGCCGCGTGGATAACCAAGGGTCCGCCGTCGCCGACTGCGGAGGCTATCTCTCCCATCCGTTTGGCCATCTCCACAACTCGGGCCTCCAGTGATTCGATGTCGACCAAGATGTCCTTGTCATCATCGATCCGCTCCCCAACCGTGATTGCCGCGTCTATTGCTCCCGAGCGTAGAACGCGAAGGTACCATCGCGATTCCGGATTTGGCTTCCCTTGAACGAAGCGAGGCGGATCGAACTCAGACCATTCCCTCGAATTGGTTTCAGCCGTGCTCTCGCTGTAGCGAGCGGGAATGAATTTCGCTCGTATTGAACTTATCGATCCGGGAGTAACCGAGGCCGTAGTCGCGGCTTCCGCTGTCACGAGTTTCACGACCAGGCGTGGGCCTGGGACGATGGCCGGCGTCTCTCCACGGTTACTCATTTGGATAAGGCTAGTGACGACGGCATGGGCGGGAGCAATAGTATCTGCGCTCGGCTTGCGGGACGCCCTTGTTGCCAGGACATCGTCCACGATTGCCTTGAGGTGGTGGGTTAGTATCTCCGCGAGCTTGGTGCGTTGTCCGCGACGGACGCCATCACTTGCACCCTCTTGAACAGAATATTGCGTCGGATGGCGCAAATGCGCCAGGTCGAAGGGAAGTTCCTGGGCTGGGCCGAAAGCTGTGTTCATCAAGAGCAGAATTTGCCTGTCTGTGAGGACGCCCCGTGCGTAGCCGAACTCGATCATTACATTCGGATTCGCCATTTTTTTCCCGTTCGGCGTGGAACCGACGAATGTGACGTCCCCGAGGAAGATATCGCATTCCCGAATTTTGCGCAGGATCGTGTCACTGACATGGGGAGTACCCGGCACACCGGACGTATCCGAGTCGAGATAAATCTCGATACCGTGGGCACCTTTCAGGTTCGCGATGGCTGCCTCAAGCGCGTGGCGAATGAAATTCCGACACACCTTGCTGCCGCGGTCGCTTTGCCAAGAGTAAAAAAGATGAATCGGTTGCATCTTTCGACACTATCACCAAGAATCGTAACCTGCGGAAGGTGTCAGATCCGTGATCCCCAATAAAAAGGTGGTGCGAGAGAAGCTTGACGCGGCGTTAAGTTCACTAGTGGCAAATCCCAAACAGCACTCTTGAACTTTCCACAGCGGTCGTTCAGTGTCAGGTTGTGGGTCGGGGAACTATAAATGGTTAAAATTGAAATCTTGGATGCAAAGCCCGTGCGCCGTGCGCCAGACGATCTGCCCTCAAGCCTGCGGAATTACATCGATTATCGAAAATCTGGCCTGAGTCTAAACCACATCGTCGGATGTCCGCTTGATTGTGGCTATTGCGTGCGCCACCTGTTCGATAATTTCGCGATGAAACGACCTCATCTCATTGTCAACGACGAGGTTGCGGTAGGTGAACTGATAAGTCATTGGGCATTTCGCGCGCACACCACTCCGATCCAGATCTTCAACCGGGCGACTGACCCATTCCTTCCCGGCGTTAAGAAGCATTTATTTAGAACCCTCGAGGCTCTTGATAGTCGCGGCTTCAGGAATCCCGTCTTAGTGATCACCCGATGGAAAATTGAGCCGGCAGACGTCGAACGACTTGAGGAATTCACGAACCTGAAGCTGACGATCTTGGTAACATGGTCGGGAATTGACGATGAGCGGATTGAGCCGGTTTCGTCTGGGATCGCCGCAAGGAGCTTGGAGGTGCTGGCCAGTTCGGCTTCGCGCGTGAAGAAGATCCTCTACTGGCGCCCAATTATCTCGGGCCTGAACGACACGACGGATCACTTCGCGGCGGCGCGCCGTCTTGCGGAATTCGCTGATGCCACGGTCTTCACCGGACTTTTCTATCGAGAGGAGATTCGGGCATATTTTCGAGAAGCCGGGGTGCCGGACCTTTATGCGGACATAGCGCGACGGAAGATTCTGCCCCGAGAGGCCGAAGGTCGGATTTTAGCGTGTTTCGAGGGGAGGCCGATTTTCCGCAAGACGTCTTGCGGGGTCGCCTTCGCGCACAGCATCGCAGATTTCAACGGCCATTTCGGGATAAACGAAATCTGCGACATCTGTCCTAAGACCCAGCGTGAGATCTGCGAAAAGCGCCACCGTAAACCTGATCTGGAAGCTGTTCGGAGCCTCGCTCGTGTCGTGTCATTGGTAGACCTAGATGGCATTGAGGTTTCTGATCGCCGGGTGGAAGTCAATGGCAGCACCGAGGCACAGCGCTATTTCATGCAGCACGCGTTGAACTTCCAAGTGCATGATCGGGCACAGCCTCATCGAAAGCATCGGCACGGGCGAGCGGAGATCGGATGGGAATGATGTGGGAAAAGGCTTGGGTGGTCGATGTAGAAGGCAACGGTGCGACACCTCCTGAAATTGTCGAGATCGCTTTAATGGAGGTTGTTGATTTGCAACCGAGTGGCCGCGCGTTCCATTGGCTCGTCAAGCCTGAGCGACCGATCAGCGCGGCGGTAACACGGATACACGGCATCACAGACGATGATGTCGATGATGCCCCCAGCATCGACGATATCGCCGAGGACATCGTGAGGTGGACCGATAGAAGTGTAATCATCGGGCACAACGTGCGCGTCGAACTCGACGCCATCGGCAGACAAATTCCAGAATGGAAACCGTCAGCAGCGATCGACACGCTCAAACTCGCTCGAGCGATGCGCCCCGGTCTCGACTCCTACAGTTTGGAGAATCTCGGTGCCACTCTCGGCCTGAGTGCCGAGGCGGAGCGCCAAACAGGGCTGAAGCACCACTCGGCGCTGTTCGATGTCGCATTGACCACCCTTCTGTTTACGACTTTGCTTGCTCCGCTGGATCGAGAAGGGCGCGATTTCCGCTCGCGCGAGGCAGATATTCTTTTCAAGGCGCAGGAGAGTTTTCTATGAGCATGAGGAAGGTCAAAGTCGGAATTGCCGGCACGCACTCAACCGGGAAATCGACCTTCCTTGAGCAATTAGACTCCGTTCTCTCCGCGGAAGGAGTTGCGATTGGTCGGGTGGGTGATCTTGCCAAAGCTGCTCGGGACCGCGGCTTCCCGATTTTAACTGACCATAATTTCGAAAGCACCCTTTGGATCATGGCTGAAGGCATGAGGCAGGAGGCCGAGGCCGCTTTGTCCAGCGAGGTCATTCTTGTCGACCGGCCGGTTCTTGACGCACTCGGTTATCTCTATGCCGCTGTTGAAATCTCAGGGCGATCGTTGCCGGACCGGCAGCTCGACGAACTTCGCTCGATCGCCGTCGCCCATGCCGGAGATTACGATGTGCTCGTGATGACGAAGCTTGACCCAGCAATCAGTCTTGGCGAAGGGCGCGACAAGAACCATGAGTTTCGGGTTGCAGCCGGCGAGAAGATTCGCGCCCTCGCCGAGGAAGCTGCCCTGCAGCCTGTAATCCTAACTTCTTCCAACGGTGACGAAGTGCTGGGTCAGGTTTTGGAGACGGTCCGGAGACACTTGGCGAAATAGACGGGGAAGCGCTCGCGCGATCTACGCGATTATTGAAGCATAGTGGGGGAAGACATGCAGGAAATATTGAATAAGGTTATTAAGGATCCGATCCACGGATTCATTGATTTCAACGGGGCTCGCGAAAACGAGCTCAAAAACCTTCTTTCCGACTCATTTTTTCAACGCCTGCGCCGTGTCAAGCAACTTGGTTTTTCCGACTACGTCTTCCCCTCCGCCGCCCATTCCCGCTTCGCCCATTCTCTCGGCGTCTACAAGATCGCTAAGCGAATGCTGACGATCATCGAGCCCGAGGGATCAAGCGGGAATTGGTCGCAAAAGGCGGAGGCATGCCTTGCCGCTGCGCTGCTGCACGACGTGGGTCATGGTATGTTCAGCCACGCCTTTGAGAGAGCGATGGGATTCTTTCTTGCACGCAATAAACTCGAGGAAGGGAAACGAGAAAGCCTCGAAGACGCCGTCGATCACGAAAAGGTCACCCAAAAAATCATTACTGACTCTACGATCGGCGAGGCACTGGTCAATTTTGGCGGCACGGAATTCCCCGCCATGGTCCGCGACATTATCAAAAAAGCGGACAAGAACTGCATCTACACGTCCGTTGTTTCAAGTCAGCTGGATGCAGACAGGCTTGACTATGCCAAACGCGACGCCTACTTCGCCGGCGTGTCTTCCGGCGGCATCGATCTGGATTGGCTGCTGCGAAATCTCAAGGTTGGAAAAAACGGCGATGCGCGTTTCCTATACGTCGATAGCAAGGCATACATCTCGCTCGAACAGTTCACAGTGACGCTCTTTCAGCTGTATCCCACAATATACCTGCACAAGAAGATCCGGGGGCTCGAGTTCATGTTCGCCCTGCTCCTAAGCAGGGTTTTCGAGCTGATTGCGGCAGGTGATGTGCCTGCCACCGGCCTTTCGGATACTCACCCATTCGTGCGATTTTTCCGCGACCCAAGCAATCTCGATCAAGCGCGCCTGCTGGACGACACACTGTTTTGGGGATCGCTCCATCAATTTCGAGAGGCAAGTGACGCCTCGGTCAGGGATATCGCGACGCGGCTCTCTGATCGCCGAATTCTACCGATGATCGATATCTGGAAAGTCGCCGATGAAATCCTCGCCTCGAGGTCCGAGGTCGTCGAGCTCACCGCGAAAACTCGCGTCGAGCGGATTGAAGCAGTATGCAAGGCTGTTGCGGCAAGACTCCAGAAGGAAACGTCAATTTGGAGCGACGGCTGCTACTACGACACTTACAATCGCCCCATTTATAAGCCGATGGGTGTCGTAGGTGGCGATCCTCAGCAGATAAATGTCAGTGTTGGCGGACAGATCTTGGACATCGCGTCCATTTCTCCCGTTGTGGCAAGCGCCGCATCCTTCAACATCCATCGGATCTATTATGACGATCGGAAAGTCCGAAATACAGATGATCTGAAGAGGTTTATCCGCGAGGCAGCCGAAACCGAAATGGCTCGCCTTTAACACCAGACTTCTGCCGCAGCAGCTCCTTAACCAGTAGGTTGTTAGTGCTATGCGGCTATCTGTTTGTCGTGCGACTTAGAAAAGCATCGGATCAAATCGTCCCCGGTGCTGCTCGCTTTTTTCACCGAATAGATGCCGGTATCCCGGTAGACAAGTGCATTGTCTGGCACGATCATCGCCAATAATCCCGACGACTTCGGACGCACTCTCAGGGGGAATACGCATACGCCCGTCACGCAGCGCCAAAAAGAGGGCGTCCACGGAAAAGTTAGCCCCCAAGCTGGCCGTCGTATTCGGGTGAGACAGCAAGTCGAGCGACCATGCCGGTTCGATCCCGATAATTTCCTTAGCTCGCCTGCGGCCTCGCCGCTCGTCGATTACCGGGAAAAGGCCTCGTCCCCTGGAAATAGCGATCGCCGCGGCTTCACCGTCATCAAGAGAGGACGCTGCGGAAGTGAGCTTGAAGAAGATTTCGAACTCCTCCTCCGAAAGATCGACTAGGGTGATGTTTCCAGCCGCCGCCAGTGCTTGTAGAAATGCCTCCTCGCCGTTTCGGCGGCTCGTCTCGTGATTGAGTTCTCGGGCGACGATGTACGGGACGAGAATTCGATTGGGGATCGCGACGAGAATCTCGACGCCACGCCGGCATGCGTGCAGATTGATCAACACGCTCGTATCAAGAGCCAATGCAGCGGTGTTCTCACTCAGAATGCTTGAGTAGGTCATCCGTCTCTTTTTCCTCAAGCTCAATCTGATCGACGATCTCTCGCAGCTGAATCCTGCTGATCTTCAGCAGCTCCGAAAGCTGGCCCTCTGACATCAGCTCGCGCTTCCATGCCGCGTGGGCCATCAGGCTCATCCGGTGTGAGATCGGCCGATCTGCATCCGCCTTGCCGGCATCGCGCCGATCGGCTGCGCTGCCAAGCACTTCTCGTGCGTGGTCATCCGAGATGCCGCCGTTGTTTTCGAACCACGACCAAGTTCCCTTTTTCACAAGCCCCAGCTCTTCCAAGCGAAGAACGCAGGCCTGGCGGGAGATGCCGTACTGGTCGGCGAGGAGGATGACGAGCCTACGCGTGGTTTTGCCAGTGATCTCCTTGAGCTGGCGGTAGCTCTCGCCAAAACTATCTGCCGGCGTTACGAGGGCGCGGCCGAAAGAATTTGCATAACGCTCGTCCCGCGAGAGAAACTTCTCGTCTTCCTCAAGGACCTCCGGCATGCGTCGCGTCCCGTAGAAGTGGCCGGTTTCGTGCGCGGCGGTCTGAACTCGTCGAGCGAGCGGATGGTTCGCGTTAAGCAGAATGCACGCCCCAACGTTGTCGTCATAGGTGAAGAGACCCGCGACCCGTGAACGCGAGGACAGCCGCCGCTGGTAGAGGCGAATTCCTAACCCGTGCTCAATGACGGAGAAAATATCGGCGATAGGACCCGACCCTAGCCCTAGCCAATCTCGAAGCTCCTTTGCATGAGCTTCGCCCAGCATTGCTGCGTCGCCCTCGTTAAGCCCTCGCTCAGGCGGATAGTTAAACCGGCGTTGGATCCCGAGAATATTCTCCAGTTCGACATCGGCCTTGATCAGGTCATTGAAGAGCCGGACGGCCTCGATCGTATGTTCGTCTTCCGTCTCCCTTAGCTTTCGAAATCGTGGCACCAGATCCGTATGAACAGCCTCGCGACGCAACAGAGCGTTGACCGATACGCCATATCGGTGGGCCAAAGTCTGGATCTCCTGAATCCTTACCCGTCGTGCACCCTTTTCGATCGAGACAAGGGTCGGGCGGGAGACGCTAATGAATTGTGCGGCGTCGTCTTGGCGAACGTCGGCATTCTCGCGAGCGATCCGGAGCCGTCGGCCGATTTCCTGCGCACTTAGCTCATTTAAAGCGGTCATGGCGACCTCCGTCCAGCCAACTACTTAGGAAGCTTCCATCACCTTGCGCGGACAAAAATCTCCGCCATTCTTTGGCATGCGTCATTAACATCAGTCTCAAGTTTCGAAGGGTCTGCTCATAAGCCTCTCCCGTCGCCGCCGCAATCTGAGAGGCAAACGGGCGCAATGCTATGTCGGGCAGTTCCGCCATCTCAGCAAGATGTTGTAGATGGCGAGCCCCAACACTCCCGTATTCGATCATGATATCGCGATCGGCTTCTGCAGAGATCTTCGAAAGGGCTGCCTCAATCTCTACGGCAGCGAGATCCGCGATAACATAGGTGTCATTGGGCTCAACGACTTCCGCTGCGTAAAGGCTCATCCGTCGCAGAAGGCACGCCGCGCAGAGCCCGCATTGCCGGCGGCGCTCAGCATTGACGATCCTGCGCGTTTGCCAGCAGGAGCGAGTTTGAACGAGGTACTCGTTTTTTTTACCGGGCAAGCCGAGGTACGCCGTCAGGGTCTCGCCTTTCGTGAACCACAGCCGTGGTTGCTCGAACCTGATGTTGGTCCCGAGAAGGGCGCGCGTGAACCGCTCCATTTTTCTGAAGAACGTTGGGAAATTTCGGTAGTCGGTATAGATATTGTAAAGAGGCACGAGCACCGGCCCGAGCGCGCCTTGGCCACTCTCGGGAACCACGATCCTCGCGATATTCGACAGGTGCGAGGCGATCGCCGCGATAGCCGCAAATTGAAATCCGCGTGATCGGAAGCTGCTCTCCTTGCCCTTGAAGCCCTTCACCCTGAAAGGGATCTGCGTGAAGTAGCTGTCACCAGCCATCCTGCGCTGTTTGGTGCCGGCAACGCGAATACATAACGCCTCGGCAGGCGCTCCGCTGAGCGCGGAGACCGCGCGTGAATCCAATCCGTTGCTGTAGGCAATTGCGAAGGTCTTGGCCTGATCAAAGACGAGCGGTATCTGCCGCGATCCGATCGGCGAGCGCTCAGTGGCTTTGACAAAGGTGAATTGCCAACTGTCGCCGGTAAGAAAGTTCATTGCGCTGCGGAGCGTCGATTGAACTTCGGGCCTTGACCAGGAATCGTAGTCAGTGACTGGGACGGTAATGTGCAGTTTACGCAACCAAGACGTTGGCCGCTTCCAACGACGATCGGCAAATTCGATGGCGGCCGCCACCACCATCAAGTCGTAGTGCTTTGCGGCAAAGCCCTTCACATCGAAGGTATCGAGAATATCAGGGACGAACCTGATATGTTTTCCAATCTCGGCGAACACCAGATTGTGCGACGTGGGACCTCCGGCCCGCTGACCGTTCTCAACGGCAATTAGGTGCTTTTCTTCATAGAAGTCCGAGCCCATTTCAGTCATCTGGTCCATCATTCACATCCTTGCGCACGGTCCGGCGGAACGCGTTTTTGTTGCCGTTCTCGAGCGCCGCACAAACGCTACCGACGTCTATGGCAGCAAAGGTTTCTCGGTTTCGCTGCAATCCTTTCGAAAAGTCCGACCGGCTCATGTCGCTAACATCACGTGCTCGGATACATTCTTCGTCTACGCGGTTCTTGGCATTCGCGAGGATTTCACCGACGGCTTGCTCGAGAGCCAAATCGAGTGACTTCCGTTCAGGCATCCCTTCCCTCAGGTTGCATAGAAGGTTTCGTTCCAACGTGTCGCTCATCGTCGATCGCTCATTGTTATCAAAGATCGTTTCGGTAGCCGCGACGGAATCGAGATCCATCTGTTCACGCGAGGTGCGAGCGTTGAGCTCGCCGTAAAGCCGATCGAAAAACTTAATATCGCCAAAAACGCTGTGGCAGGCCTGCTTGACACGTTCGTCCTGGGAGGCCGCGTCGCTGACGAGGTCCTGCCCGTACTGCTTCCATCTAGTGCTCAGTGCTGAATTTCGGAAAGGGCCATCAGTCATCGTCGCCTCCAATGTTCACAGCATCATCGTAAAAGCTGACAAAGTCAATATATATGAGAAAATATCTGACATTATGGCGTTGCAGCTTGAAGTCGCAGCGTTCGATACTCATTTCATGAGCGACACAGGGCTTTCTCAATCTTCGCTATCAACGCTTGCGCCGCTTACGTCCTGAACGAGATTATGTTTCTGGCTTGGAGGAATTTGAGAGTGTGGGCAGAAGTTAATTTTGGTAAGTGGAGAGACAAAGGCAAAACGCTGCCGCAGGTTTTGGTCGCGGACCCCGACTGGCTCTTTTGGGCACTGGATGAAGGTGCATTTAGAGGGGCGCTTGCGACACAGGCAGAGATGCTGGCGCGTCGAGCTAGGTCTATAAAATTGCCGTCAGCGTTGGCGGGCACGCATTGCGTCCAACACTGGATAACCCACGACGGCAAATATGCGCGTTTCGACCTGATTGAATCAGACCAAGGGCCGCATCATGGTTCAAGCACCGAAGTGCGCCGATCCACCCTCAATATGGAGTTTCCACGAGGGATCAAGCAGTACGACAAGCTAGGGTGTAAGCAACTGATGAAAAGCTTCAAGCACCACTGGTTTGAAGGAAAGCCTTTTAGCAAGGCAAAAGTTGAAGCGTTTTTTGATAATGTCGCGAACTTTGAAAATCCGTAGACCACAGGCTCAGCTTAGGGTATCAAGCGATTGAGAAGGCTGATAAATTCGAGGCGAAACACCTCTATTGATGCGGGGTCGTTGGTTCATATCCCTTCAAGACCTACAGACGGCAAAAAGGGGCGGGAAAGGCTGCTTACTGCGGTATCGACGAGTGACCGGAAAGAGGGGTGCCTTAGCGGCCAGACAGCTTGGATGCTGAGGGTGCCGCACGATCCGTTCTCTCTCGGCAGGCAACAGCGCTCCCCAAAACACAATCAGGATCATCGGAGATGATCCGACATTTGAAGAATGCGCGTGATACTACCGTCAAATCACGCTCGCAGGCAATGGTGACCCTGAAGACGTCGATCTGCGTGACACGCTGGATCAAATCCGAGGAAAAGTCGCGCTGATCCGGCATATCGCAGCCTACCGACCTGGCGACATCGACACGCCGTTGGCCTCCGCAAAATCAGCCATGCGCGCATTGGCGCGTCGTTGGCTATGGTTGCATGAGGAAATCATCGCACATGACAAGGAACGGGAACGCATTGTCACCAAACGCGCACCAGACTTGATGGCTTCGCATGGGATTGCAACGCTGACAGTGGCGAAGATGTTGATTTAGTTGGCGATGAACCGACGCGGATTCGCTCGGAAACTGCCTTTGCAAAACTTTGCGGTGTTTGCCCGATCCCAGCATCTAGCGGCAAAACAAATAGGTTCCGATTGAACCGTGCCGGCAATCGACAGGCTAATGCTGCACTCCATCGCGTGGCCATCGTCAGAATGCGAAGCCACGAACCTTGCCTATGTAAAAAACGCACGAAAGACGGAAAGAGCAAAAGCGAAATCATTCGCTGCTTGAAGCGCTACATAGTTCGCGAAATCTACAGCCAGATCTGTGTACCGAAATCTGCCCAAATCACCGCTTGACGAACATAGGAGCTTCAACGCGATGGTGGAAACAGTGTTCAAGACGATCAAGAACGAGCTGATCTGGCGATCCAGCTTCCAGACCCGAAGAGCTACGGAATTGGCCCTTGGCCGATATATCGACGGCTTCTACAATCCACGTCGGTGACATTCCGCATTGGGATACAAATTGCTGGCCTCATGCAAGGCCGAAATGGCCATCACAGAGTGAAAGCCTCTCCACAAAATCCGGGCAAGACCAATTACGCCGCCGTTCACTTATAGAGGAATGATCTCTCATATAGCAATGAATAGATGGGGTGGTTGCCGCCAGATTGCTGCTTTGCTGAGACATTGTGGCGCCGACGAGGGATTGGCTTTAAGAATCAGTTAAGGTTAATAAAGCATCCTCTTCGCGCAACGAACCAGGTTTGGAGAAGCAAGGATGCGAACAGCCGTGTGCCCTAAGCTCCCCGCTTTGGCTTTGTGTTTGGTGTCGTGGATAGCTTTCGGTTTTGCGTCTCCGCCACACCTCTACAAATCAAGGGGTACGCAAATGGAAGCGACCCTAGAACCCCGAACAACCCAGAACGCAGATCGTTTTGCATTCCTCGTCGGTAGGGAGGACTATGGTAAAAAAGGCGCCCGGATCAAGCTGCGGGGTGCCCACGAGATTGGTTCTGTAACATCGGCGGTTCTGACGAAAACCTCGAGGCTGCCGCGCAGGAATACGGCAGGGCTATCAGCCGGGATATCGATCGCCCAACCTGGCTTCGTGCCGCTGCTATCTGCGTCTGAGTTCGGGGAACTCAGGCAAAGCTTCGAGTATTTTACAAAGGGAGACGCTTCGGCACGTCATAAACCCGAAGATGACCGTTTGGCCGGTGTCCCGCCTGTTCTCGCTGCCCTCGTCACCAATGATTCGGCTGATGTTCTTGCCACGGCCTACGCACCGACGGACGCTTACCATGCTCCAGAGGGGGCTTTTGATGCAGTGCTGGGAGGCGAAACAGACATGGGTCGTTTTGTTCCCCCGGTGGAGGAAGGTGACCATGATTGGATGAGTCAGCCTCTCCCAGCATCGGTTTTCTCGGCCACTGAACAAAAATGCTTGGCGACCGGTATTTACTTTGAAGCGCGCGGTGAAAAGGTGAAGGGACAGGCTGCTGTCGCCCAAGTTATTCTAAATAGAGTGCGCAACCCCAAATATCCCGGTAGCATCTGCGAAGTAGTGTACCAAAACAAGAGCTGGTTCAACAGATGTCAGTTCTCTTTCGCCTGTGACGGTGTAGCCGATTTGATTGTCGACCGAAGAGCTTTTCGGCTCGCGAAGGACGTCGCGATGGCGGTATCTGCCGGCAAGATATTTCTTGCCGAGGTCGCTTCGTCCACTCATTATAATGCAACCTATGTGAACCCTTCCTGGGCCCGCTCCATGCAGCGCATGACTCAGATTGGTTCGCATATTTTCTATCGGACGATAGGCGGCGGCTGGAGCTGATAGGCACCACGCCACGCCTTCTATCCGTGCATCGGGGCTTTTCCGTTAGATGAAAGCTGAATGCTCAATATGGTGGATTCGTCTAAAATGGATACTCTGACTATAGAGTCGTATCTTGTCTCAGCCTCTAAACTATCGATTTTAATTTCGCGCACACAGCCGCTTACGGTGAATTTTCTCGAAATCGCCCATGGTTTCCGCAAGGGGAGGGAGTTTTGTCGGTGAGCAACGCTGTTGTCGCTTGGCAGTCAATCGTAAAAATGCGCCGAACTGGCCCAAGTTTGCCATTTAATTGTGCGAATTTCGACTGTCTTGGGATCAAAAATCTAGGCAACAGAACCCCTTCCGCAGGATCATTCCAGCAACCTTCGGATTTTGGGCACGGCGAGACGCCGATCCTCGTGGTAATCGACGATCCCGCCAAATCTGCCGTCGGCGCGAAACAGGAGCACGCCAGCGGTGTGGTTCATTGTGTAACGGTCCCCCTGTGGTATCTTTTCGAAAGTGGCGCGAAACCCGCTCGCGGCGCGTTCGATTTCGCCGAGAGGGCCGGTCAGGCCGGTGATTCTGGGATCAAAATTCGACAGGTAATCCGCCAACACCTCAGGCGTGTCACGCTCCGGATCAACGCTGATCAGGACCGTGTTAAGCCGGTCGGCGTCGGGGCCGAGTTCCTCCAGCCAGAGGGTAATGTCGCCCAGCGTTGTCGGACAGACATCCGGGCACCAGGTGAAGCCGAAAAAGATCATGGCCGGGCGGCCGATCCAGTCCGAAGGCTTCACCGTCGCTCCGCGGTGGTCCGTCAGGGTGAAAGACATCTCGCCTATCGGCAAAGGCACGAGGCTGGAGCCAGATTGAACGTCGTCACGGCTCCGCCACCAGCCGAGGCCGAGAGTCAAGATCAGTGCGCCAACGCCTGAGGCTCCGGCGAGAAGCAGCCTCCGGCGTCTCATTTTTTGCTGTCCGGGCAGCCAGCGTCCCTCGCGCCCATGCCCCGGATAGCCACGGGAACCGTCACATCGCCCGCCTCGCGAAAGGTCAGCGTGACCGGATATATCTCGCCTTCCTTCAGCACCTTTGTGAGGCCCATCAGCATGCCGTGATAGCCGCCCGGTTCCAGCGCCATGGTGGAGCCTGCCGGTACGGGGATCGCCATCGCGTGCGGCATCGAGGCCACGCCATCCTTCACCACGGTTTCGTGCAGCATCGGCTTGTCGGACACCGGAGTGGTGATGGCGGTCAGCGTATCGTCCGTCGCGCCGGTGTTGCGGATGGTGACGTAGAACGCACCGGGCCGCGTCATTCCGATCGAAGCCCGCGACCAGGCTTCCGAGATTTCGAGTGAGCCAAGTTCAACGGGTTCACATGCCAGCACTTGGCCGGCGGATAGGCTGAGGAGGAGCGCAGTCAGAAGATATTTCATGATACTCACAATCTTTGCTTCAGGTCGTTCAGGATTTCGCTTGCCGGTGTGCCATAGCTGAACTGGCGCAGCCAATCTCCGTCGGGTCCGATCAGGTAAAGAGATGGGCTGTGCGACATTGTGTAGCCATCGGGCGCGCTGGCATTGGCCTCGCGCTCGTAATAGATGCGGAAACTGTCGGCTACGGCGCTGGTCTGCCTCTCGTCGCCCGCGAGACCGAGGATCGACGGGTGGAAGGCTGCGGTAAAATCAGCAAGTCCCAGCCTGCGGTCGCGTATGGGGTCGATGGAGATAAAGAGCGGTTGCACAAGGGCAGCCTGATCGCCAAGATGGTCCATGACCTGCGCGACCTCGGCCAGCGTCGTGGGGCAGACGTCGGGGCAATTGGTGAAACCGAAGAACACCAGCTGGTGCTTTCCTGCAAATTCCTCCGTCCTCCGCAGGCGCCCCTCAGCATCGGGGAGTGCGAAGGTGGGCCGGAAGGGGGCAACATCCGAGGGCAACGGCGCTCGGTTCGCCAAAAGGACGAGCGTGCCATAAGCCAGCACAGCCAAACCGGCTGCGGCCCAAAGGATCTTCTGCACGCTTGTCAATCGCATCGGTTCGTTCGTCTCCGCTCCCCGACCTGTTTAAGACCTCAAGTCCCTTGAGCCTCAAGTGCGACATTCTGCCATCACGCACAGTAATGGTCATACCAATAGTATAGTCGCCAGTAGGTTTATGTTCAGGACAATGATCGTGACCGCGATCAACGCGCAGACTGCGGTCAGCCAGCGGGGCGCAACCAGCTCGCCCATCTTGGCGGAGCTGGCGGTGAACATTACCAGCGGCACGATTGCAAAGGGTAGCTGGAAGGACAGGACCACCTGGCTCAGGATCAGCAACTGTCCGGTGCCTTCGCTGCCAAAACACAGAATCACGAAAGTTGCGGGTAGGATCGCAATGCCACGGGTGATTAGACGCCGCACCCAAGGTCTCAGCCGAAGCTTGATGAACCCTTCCATCACGATCTGACCCGCCATGGTGGCGGTCACGGTCGAATTCAGGCCTGCGCAAAGCAGCGCCACACCAAACAGCACAGGTGCCAAAGCCGATCCAAGCAACGGTTCCAAGAGCAGATGCGCCTTGTCGATTTCGGCCACGTCATTTTCGCCGACGGTGTAGAAGGCCGCCGCCGCAAGGATCAGGATTGAGGCGTTGATCGTCAATGCGAACATCAGCGCAATAGTCGAATCCCATGTAGCATGTCGCAGCGCCTCCCGTTTAGAGGGCAGATCGAGTCCAAATGCACGGGTCTGCACGATGCCTGAATGGAGATAAAGATTGTGAGGCATCACGGTCGCTCCGATGATCCCCAGCGCGAGATAGAGCATCGTGGGATTGTTGACGATCTCGCGGTTCGGTGCAAAGCCCGCGATCACCGCGCCCCATTCGGGATCAGCCTGCGCGATCAGCACCGCGAAACAGACCGTGATCGTCGCCATCAGTGCAATGATGAAGGCTTCAATCCAGCGAAACCCCTTGTTCTGCATCCACAGGATCAGGAACACATCGGCCGCAGTGATGAATACACCAACTTCCAACGGGATGCCTAACAGCAGGTTCAGCCCGATGGCGGTGCCGATCACCTCTGCCAGATCGGTGGCGATGATGGCAAGTTCCGCAAAGATCCATAGCGATATAGACATCCATTTTGGATAGGCGTCGCGACAGGCCTGAGCCAGATCACGACCTGAGGCTACCGCCAGCCGCGCGCAAAGCGACTGCAGCAGGATCGCCATGATGTTGGACAAAAGCGCCACGAACAGCAGCGTGTAGCCGAATGCTGCGCCCCCCGCGAGCGATGTTGCCCAGTTACCCGGGTCCATGTAGCCCACAGCTACTAGATAACCTGGGCCGACAAAGGCCAGAAAGCGGCGGAATCGGCTGGTGCCTCCATTGCCCACGGCGATGGTTCGGAACACCTCCGACATGGAGGGTGCTTCGCGCTCCTGGCGCCAGGCTGATCGGGTCATGGTATTCGGATTTCTTTCAAAAACCTTATGATAGACTGGTGATACATAAATAGCTTCTGCTAACCTTTTTATGGCGCGGCCTTTCTTGGCAAGCCGCTCTGACCAACATGCGCCCGAACTCAGGTCATGCGAGTAGGTTCCCACGGAGGCAATTCGGTAGCACACACTATGGCCGGATGACCCGGCCGGGTCAGTTGAATTAAACCTTGATCAGCGCCGCAGTGGCATACATGAATGCGATCCCGCCAAGAAATCCTCCCAGAACAGCCGGCGAGAGCAATACGGCCTGGCGGTCAGGATTCTGGCGCATCAGGTAGGCGCCGACCTCAACCATGACCTGCATGATTGCGCCCGCGCCTACAGCCAGAACTAATGCCGACCATTGTGGCGCATAGGCGAGACTGCCCGCCCACATACCCAGTACGGCTGGACCGCCGGCCAGTAGTGTCAGCGCCACAAATGTCCAGAGTGGAGGACGGATCCGCAGCATGGGTGCGGCGATGCCGATTCCCTCAGTCACATTATGCAGCGCAAAGCCGAGAACGAGGAAGGTACCAAGCCCTGCCGATCCGGCTGCAAAAGCGCCGCCGATCGCCAGGCCCTCACCGAAATTGTGCAGCCCTATGCCAAGGGCGATGAAAAATGCGAGCGCCAGTCCCTCGGGTTGGCCGCGCCAGCGTCCGATCGCCATTAATAGCAGAAAACTCGCCAGGCCCGCCAGCCAGACCATTGCGGACCCCTGGAACAATGCGGCCGCTTCGGAGGCCAGCTCCAGTGCCTCGGCGGTCATGTCGATGAGCAGGAATGCCAGCAGACCAACAGTCAGCGCGAGCAGAAAGTTCATCCCGGCCCGCCCGACGCCGCGCATGGCCGGATAAAACATCAGTCCGAGCGCCACCGGCAGCAGACCGACGATCGCCCCGACCAGCGCCTGCGCCTGTAATTGGGACGTCGTGGCCTTTGGCGTCGACACGGCGACAGCGATTTCATGTTCGAACGCCGTGCCGGTGTTGGATAGGAGTTTGACAACATGTGCCTCGCCAAGCACCCAGGGATAGGGAATCTGCACCCAGACGGCCTCTCCCCGCGCGATTGGTCCGGGCGGATCTTGGGTGAAGGTCCAGAACGCGTCGTCCACCACCACCTGGGCGATCACCATGGGATCTGATCCGCCGGCTCGTACCCGCAACCCGATGCCTGTCTCGTCGAGAATGGTCCGCTCCACGGTCATGGCCTCGACCGGCGGAGCGCCATTGTTGAAACTGCGCAGGGGGTCGAGTGAAGCGATCCAGACGAAGGCGACAAGCATGGCGGCCAGCGGCAACAACACCAGCATGAGTTGGGTGATGGAGGATTTGGCCGGTTGAGGTTGGCTGTTCTCTCTCATGCTGAAGGCTCCTGCACGTCGAACAAGCCCATCCAGCCGAGCTCTGTGAACTCGGATTGATGCGGATGAAACATGTACATTCCGGACTCGTGTTCGGCAAAGCTGAACTCAAGAATCCCGCGCTGCGCCTGGCACTGCATGATCACATCGACAGTGCGGTGTGTCGGCGTCAGCGTGGTGCCGGTATCGTAGTAATCAAAGAAGTTCGCGTGCAGATGAAACGAGTTGATGAAGTCGAACTCGGTCACGTTCAACAGGTAGATGCGAACGGGGCGCGACTTGTCGATGCGGATAGGCACGTTCATATAAGCTAGGGCCACGGTGTTGCAGGCATAGACTTCGTTGCCGCCATCAAAATTGGTGTCGAAGGCGTTCATCACCATCGCCATCTCCTGCCATTCGGCATTCTCGGAGCTGCCGAGCAGACGTGAGGCGGCAACCGCAACGTGTTCGGGACGCAGGGCAGGATCGGGGTCAATGACGAACAGGCCATACATGCCCTTGTGCATGTGCCGCTTGAGCGGAAAAGCATGGCAATGATACAGGTGGCAGCCGAAGGGTTTGGCATCGAATTCGTAGATGAATTCCTCGCCGGGACCGATCAATCCCGCGCCGGGAACGCCGTCCATCCGCGCTGAGTGGATGCCATGGAAATGCATGGAATGGGGGTGCGAGCCGAAGTTGCGGAAAATGATCCGCAGCCTCTCGCCTTCCTTTGCCCTAAGAGCCGGGCCCGGAACGCGGCCATTGAAGGTCCATGCGGGGAAGAAGATGCCGGGGGCAATTTCGATTTCCTTGTCGATAGCATCGACTTCGAAGGTGCGCAGTGTCCGGCCATCGGACAACTGTTCGGTCCGTCCCGTCTCCCAGTCCGTCAGCATGGCTGTTGGGTCGAAGCCGTTCCTGGCATGATCAACCAGGCCAACCGTTGTCATGTTACCGTGAGCCATTCCAGGCATCGGCGCAGCATAGGGATCATCCATCATGGTGGACATGTCGTGACCCGCCGTGGGATCAGGTTTGGTCTGCGACCTTGCACCACTTGCCACCATGGCTGCGCCGCTCGCAGCGGCAAAACCTCCGACCAGCAAGGCTCGACGTTGCGGGTCGACAGACAATGCGGTGTCGTCAGGCGCTGAAGCCCGCCGGGAGACTTCAGAATCTGACCGCGCGTCGCGTTTGTGGCTGCGTACAATGGTAGACATCGAGCAAAGCTTTCCTTATGCGAATTTGCGAACAAAGTCTGTGGGCAAAAAGTTAGTATTGGCTAACTTTCTACACAACACCTTTACTTGTCAAGTCGCGCTGTGCAACATGCCCGGTATGATGAAAAATGATTTCACCGTCAGATTGCCTTCGGCAACAGACGAGCGCCTAGCAGATGCCAGAGCCGAGGCCTTCCAGGGAGTACGGGAGGCGCGGCGCAACGAGCTGGCTGAAGACTATGTTGAGCTGATCGCGGATCTGATTCACGAACAGGGTGAGGCCCGGCCGGTCGATATTGCTGCACGGCTGGGCGTGCGGGCACCGACCGTGACGAAGGCGCTGGACCGGCTCGCCCGGGAAGGGCTGATCACTCGCGCGAAGTATCGCTCGGTTTTTCTGACGGACGAAGGTCGTGCGCTTGCCAAGGAATGCCGCCATCGGCACGAGATCGTCCTGCGGTTCCTGATCCGTCTCGGGCTTGACGCCGAGACGGCGGAACTCGACGCCGAGGGAATTGAGCACCATGTCAGTGAGCGGACGCTTGCACTGTTCAAGTCCTATGCCGACCGGCCTTGAGAGGTCCTTTAGGAATTTTCGACGGCGCTGCGCACATCAGCGATGAGGCCGTCAATGCTGATTTCTGACATTTGACGCCCGTTCAGGAAAAAGGTCGGAGTTTGGCGGATTCCCAGGGCGTTGACATCCGCCATATCCTGATTGAGGACACCTGTAATTCCTGGAAACTGCTTGTCGCTTTTGGCCTTTTCAAGGTCGAGCCCGGCGGTCTCTGCGATCTGCCAGGCTATGTCCATCCGCGGCCCATCGTGCAACGCCCAACGAGGCTGCTGTTCAAGGATCGCATCGAGCACGGGCTCGAACTTGTCCTGCATCCTTGCGGTCTCAAGGATGCGCACCGCCTCGTCAGAGCCTTCGTGGAACACGGTATAGCGC
The DNA here is from genome assembly GCF_026619415.1 of Hoeflea algicola. NCBI lineage: Bacteria > Pseudomonadati > Pseudomonadota > Alphaproteobacteria > Hyphomicrobiales > Rhizobiaceae > Hoeflea > Hoeflea algicola. Next base: position 50,535 of record NZ_JAOVZR010000003.1, on the reverse strand, counting down.
ATGACAATGCGCACTTGCGTGGGGAACTGTTTGCGTATTTTCTGGACTACCGGATGAAAGGCCCTGCAGGCTTCGCAGGACGGATCGAAGAATTCGACAAGCGTTACCGGAGCCTCATCGGGACCGAAGCTCGGTGAATAGCTGCGAACCAGCAGCGACGGATCAACCGCCGCAACGGTTTCAGTGTCCACCTGTTGGTTACGCCTAGTCAAGAAAAAGACGCCGCCGCCAAAAACTGCGAGGCCGAGAGTGGACGCTCCAATCAAGAGAGTTCGTCGGTTCATTTGCGTTTTCCTTTCGATAGAACAAGACATGCCAGGATCGCGGCAAAGGCGATCAGCGATAGGTAAGGAATGGGAAGGCCAAGGATGATCTGGGCTGGACCGGAGCAGGATGGGCCATCCTTGGTGCATGGAGCGATCACCTGCGGAATCCAACCGGCGTAGAGCCCCGAATGCCAGCCTGCCAGCGCCAGGCCTGCCAGCGCTAGCGGCGGGCTATAAAGACGGGCCATGCCGTCGCTACGCCAGATCGACAGGCCGATGATGGGCACCAAGGGAAACATTGCGATGCGTTGATACCAGCATAGAGTGCAGGGCATCTGTCCGAGAACTTCACCAATAAAGAGAGCGCCAAGAGTTGCTGCCAGGGCGATGATGAACGCCGTCAATAAGGGCAGCTCCTCGGCTGACAAAGCTTGAGGTTCAGGATTGATCGACACCAGACACCTCTCTCCGATGTGAGGCGGCCGACGCGAGCAGGATGCACAGCGCACCGAGAGTGATGGCTATATCCGCCCCATTGAACGTGGGAAAGCGCCAATCTCGCCATGCGAGATCAAGGAAATCGGTGACGGCGCCCTGCCGCAGCCGATCGACAACGTTGCCCAATGCGCCGCCCACGATCAGAGAAAAGCCGACCCGTTCGACAGGGTGACGCGCACGGAACGCCATGAAGGCAAGAACCACAGTCAACGTTCCGGTCAGCGCCGCCATGAGCAGCGGCTTGCCCGCCATGAGATCAGAGAACATACCGAAGCTCGCCCCTTCGTTAAAGCCGAGCGTCAGATTCAATCCTGGAAAGACCGCCACCGTCTTTCCCTGTGAGAGCAGCGTCAACGCCGCCGCCTTTGTGAGTTGATCGGTGACCAATGTGGCTCCGATCAATTTACATATTAGCCGAGCGTTCATGGCTTCATCCCGCGACGCAGGCTGATCCAGCGCGGCACGGTCGCGGCGTAGCGGTCATAGTCCGGCCCCAAAGCCTGGCGCAGCGTCGCCTCCTCGGACCGAGCTTGTATCGAGGCCGACCAGAAGAAGATCAGCGGTGCAAAAATCGTCGGAATTGCTGGAATCGCGAAGCCGACACCTGCCAGGAGCATAAACTGACCCACAAAGGTGGGATTGCGGCTGAGCCGATAGAGTCCGTCTGAGACGAGGTTGCCGGTCGCTCCCTCGGCTACACCGACGCGCCACGAGCTCCCCATCGACATTTGTGCAGCGAAAGCAAGCATCGCACCGATCCCTGCTACGAACACGCCGATCACGCCAAGCGCTGCTGTTGAGCCTCGATCCCAGAACGGATCTATCCCACGCAAGACAGGCGTCGCCAGCCACAGAAACGGCGCAAGAGAAGCCAGAACAAAGGCCGCACGGAACCCTATTGCAGCCCATCGGTCGCGTCCCTTGGCACGGCCAAACAGCCATACCGGCTTGCCTGCGGCTCGAGCTGCGATCGCGCTGCCCCCGAAAAAAAGCACAAGGTAGCCAAAAAGCAGGGCCAGGGCGGACCAGCCAAAACTGGAAATCATGATATCACGTTTCCCGTTCTGGATTGAAGCGCAGCAGTCGCAGTGCGTTCAGCGTGACGAGAACCGTCGCTCCCGTGTCGGCCATGATCGCGATCCAGAGACCGGTCAGACCCAAAACAGAAGTTACGAGGAACACCGCTTTCAAACCGAGCGCAATGGTGACGTTCTGGCGTATGTTGGCCATTGCCGCACGGGTGAGGCGGATGGTGGCCGGGATGTCGGTCACTCGATCACGGAGGATGGCTGTATCGGCCGTTTCGAGCGCGACATCAGTTCCCGAACCCATGGCAACGCCAACGCTTGCCTGCTTGAGCGCCGGTGCGTCGTTGATGCCGTCGCCGATCATCATCACGCCGCCATGATCGCTCATCTCGCGGATGGCCGCTAGCTTGTCTTCGGGCATCATGTTGGCCTGGTACTCCATGCCCAGGCTTGCCGCGATCGCCGCGGCCGTGCGCGGGTTGTCCCCGGTCAGGATGAGCGGCGTAATGCCCATTGCTTTCAACTGGCGCACCGCTTCGGGCGCATCCGCGCGTGGTTCGTCACGCATGGCGATGATGCCAAGCGAGGTTTTTTCGCGGAACACCACAACGGCGGTCTTGCCCTGTTCCTCGAAAGCCGTCGTCTGGGCTAGGCCCGCATCGTCAATCCCGGCATTGTCCTTGGCATATCCGGGTGAAGTCACCCAGGCAGAGGCATCACCCACCGTGGCAATCACACCCTTACCCATCAGTGCCTTTGCATCGCGTGAGGGCAGGATTGTTAGGCCTTCCTCCTCGGCCTTGTTCAGAATAGCGACAGCCAACGGATGGCTTGAGCCGCTTTCGACGCCCGCTGCGACAGCCAGAAGTTCGGCCTCGGTGGTTGTACCAAAAGTTACGATATCCGTTACCGCAGGTCGCCCATGGGTAAGTGTCCCGGTTTTGTCAAAGGCAACGCGAGATACCTTCGCCGCCGCCTCGATCACGGCACCGCCTTTCATTAGAATGCCGCGCCGCGCGCCCGTTGACAGCGCCGAAGCGATTGAGGCGGGAACCGAGATCACAAGCGCACAGGGACAGCCGATCAGCAGCAGCGCCAGCCCGCGGTAAACCCATGTGTCCCAAGGTTGGCCAAAGGCCAGGGGCGGCACCAGCACGACCAGAGCCGCAACAGTGACGATAGCGGGCATATACCAGCGACTAAAGCGATCTATGAACCGTTCGGTCGGCGCGCGTGCCTCTTCAGCCTCTTCAACGAGGCGAATGATGCGCGAAATGGTGTTGTCTTCGGCGGTTTTAGTCACCGTAATCCGCAGCGCGGCTTCGGTGTTGATGGAGCCCGCAAAGACAGAATCACCAGGCCCCTTGTTCACCGGAACACTCTCGCCCGTCACCGGGCTGTCATCAACACCCGAGGTGCCTTCCTTAATCTCGCCATCCGCCGGAATGCGATCACCGGGACGGACGAGCACGGTTTGCCCCACGGCAAGACTTGTCGCCGGCACTTCGCGCGTGGCGCCGTTCATCTCCAGAAGCGCTGTCTTCGGAACGAGATTGGCAAGAGCGCGAATACCGTCGCGCGCCTTGCCCGCGGCAACACCTTCCAGAACTTCACCCACAGCGAAGAGAAATACAACCAGAGCTGCTTCTTCTGCCGCATCAATGAACAATGCGCCGATAGCAGCTATCGTCATCAGGCTTTCAATGGTGAAGGGCTGTCCCATCCGCAAAGCTGCAAACGCTCTACGTGCGACGGGGGCAACTCCGATCAGGCAGGCTGCGACAAATGCCCAATTGCCGACCTCTGGTACGATCAATTCCACACCCCAGGCGGCAACCAGAAGCAGGGCGGTAAAGATCACCAGTTTACCCTTGGCAGTCTGATACCAGCGTTTGCCCCGATCCGCAGGATCGTCATGAACGTGGCCGGGGCTACCGTGGCCAGAATCGTCCGTTGCTTTGCTGACTGCCTGTGAGCGACCGGTACCGTTTTGATCTTGGTCATGCGCTTCGGCAGGTTCCTGCTTTGCTACGCGCGACACAATACCGTATCCAAGCGCACGAACGGTCTTCTCGATCTTGTCGCGGCCCGTCCTGCCTTCGTCCAACGTCAGGCGCAGGCGTTCGGACATGATGCCGACCTCAACCCCGGTCACCCCTGGCAGCCGCGCCACTGCATCCTTGATCTTCGTCGCGCAGGATCCGCAGTCCATGCCAGACACTGTCCAGTCGCAAGTTATTTCGTTATCTGAATCCATTTTCGTCATCGTCTTTCCTTCGCCCAATGGCGAGTAAGCGCCGGGCCCTTGTCTTCATCAGATGCCCACTCTAATGTCTCTAGCTACTGTAGCTTCAAGAGAAATTTTATGTTGACCATTGGAAAACTTGGACGGGCGGCGGGGGTAAAGATTCCGACCATCCGTTACTATGAACAGATCGGTTTGTTGCCGGAGGCCGAACGCAGCACAGGCAACCAGCGGCTCTATGGCCGCAAGGCGCTTGATCGACTGACTTTCATCCGACATGCGCGGGAACTTGGTTTCACGCTCGAAGCAATCCGCGATCTGCTCAGCCTCTCGGATACTCCGGACCAGCCATGCGCGGCAGCGGACGCTATTGCCAAGGCTCAATTGGCGGAAATTGAAAAACGGCTCACACGCCTTGCCTCGCTAAAGGTCGAACTAAAGCGAATGGTGGCGCAATGTGCGGGTGGCAGGATAGCCGATTGCCGGGTGATTGAAGTTCTGGGTGATCACTCGCTTTGTGCGACAGACCACGATCACCCGCAAGGCGGAGATGGCCAATGACATCGTTTGGAACGTTGTCCATCTATATGGGTGCTGCGTTGGCCGAAATAGCTGGCTGCTTCGCTTTCTGGGCCTGGATGCGGCAAGGGGCGAGCGCCCTGTGGCTTGTCCCCGGTCTTGCTAGCCTCGCGGTCTTTGCCTGGCTGTTAACGCTTGCCCCGTCCGATTTGGCCGGCCGCGCTTATGCGGCATATGGCGGTGTCTACATTGCAGCCTCGCTGCTCTGGCTTTTGACCGTGGAAGGGCGGCGGCCCGATAGCTGGGACTTGGCTGGCGCCGCGATATGTGTTCTCGGAGCGGGAGTCATCCTGTTCGCACCGCGGACGCTAGTGAGCTGAGAAATTGTTGCCGGTTGACGGCAAGTGGGATTGATACTGCAAGAGGAGCTGCGATCATTGGCATAGTTCCTTTGCTCATCATCTGGAATTTTCTATTCACCTGATTCAGGTCTGGCGGGACGCTGCTAGCACTTTCCGGCGCGCCTTTATATTTCGGTGTCCTACACGCAACAACGGTAGCAAGTTTTAGCGGAATTGTTTCCTCAGGTTGCATGCCTCCGCCGATCTGTTGACAGATTCATGGACGTTGGCTGTCCGGAGCAATGCGATAGGCGGCCAACCGGCATTCAACTGTGACTCCTTATAGATGTCCAATCTCAACTCACTTTAGATTAGCCGGGTAGGGGCCGCCTAATCGCAAAATCACGTAGCGGTGACGGGCCAGCGGTTTAATGTTAGCGCTCGGTTCTTGAAGCGCCAACTTTCGTTTCCGGTTTCGCCGATTTCGCAGTGATGGGTGAGCCGGCTGCATCCGCGAAAGCCCGAAAGCGAAGATTGCCGTCGATAAAATCAACCCAATAAAAATCATTCAAAATTTATCAAAAATAATATATATTCTTTAGGTATGTTTGTTTTCAAGATATTATATTTGAGATTGTAGTCTTCTCTTAGTACAAAGGGAAGGCGAAGTAAATGTATAATGAAGTAACAAATAAGCAATATCTGAGAAACACTTCTTTCCTAATCTCACTTCTGTGCGCATCCGCCGCGCAGGCCAATGACTACGATGTTCGGGAAACAAAACCCGAGATTATGGTCGCGGCCAATACAGTTTCCGCGCTCGTGCAAAACCAGAGTGTCGCCCGGAATCTGGCGTGGCTGACCATGGCACAATTCACGACGACTCTTAACGTGAGCCAAGGCGGCTTCGCTCCCCTTGGCTTTGATCCTGATCCTGCCTTTGACTTTGCAGCTCCGCAGGCGTTCGCGGCCCTTGCCGCCGCGCGCCCGGCAGATAACCAGGCACCCAGTGATCTGACTGCCAGTCAGGACCAGATCACCACCGCCTCCATTTCAGTGCCAACAGCATCGGCTGGCGCGTCGCTCAGCCAGGAAATTCGCGAAGACTTGCCACTGTTCGGTGCCTACAGGATCCGCTTTGGCAAGATCAAGAGCGGTGCCCGTATATCCGTCTTGATGCGGAAAGCAGCAGCTTCCGGCCCGTCAGCCATCTGCATCAATCAATGCGCAGACCTCGCCGATCGCCTGGCGCTGAACGGATCAAGTATCAGCGAACAACTCCGCCACGTCTCGGTTTCCGTCAACAGCATGGTCGCCTACAAGACCGATGATCAGAACCATGGCCGCACTGATTATTGGTCAACGCCAAATGAAATTCTGGGTCGCAGCAGCGGCGATTGCGAAGATTATGCCGTCTTGAAAATGGCCGTGCTGGCGCGCCTTGGCGTCCCGATGAACGTCATGGAAATCGTCGTGCTCAAGGACACCAGCCGTCGCTTGTTCCACGCTGTTCTGTCCGTCAGCCTTGAAGATCGCAATCTGATCCTCGACAACGTGACCGATGCCATTGAAGCAGACACAGAAAAGCTTAGCTACGCGCCGCTGTTTTCGATATCCGGTTCCGCAAACTATGTCTTCGGTTACAAGGGCGGCGGGTCCAACCTCATGGCATCCCTCAAGGGCCTCGCAGCAATAGCGCCAGGCGCTGGGTTCTGAGACATGGGAATGCTCAACAATGCTCCCTGCTTCCAGGAGGTAATCCTGCAATGATTTCGGTCCCGTGTTTTCCCTGGGCTGGCCTTACGCATCTTTGGCATCGGAATCACAAAATGGCGGGGCAATGGCGATGTTCGGGTAACCAGCGCGGGCGTCAGCAACTCTTTTCTGCCCTGGATAGGCTGGATTAGCCGTCGTTAGTCCAAAATTTGTCTGTTTGATCAGCTCGTGAGGCAGGTAAGCATAGTCCCCATGTTGAACCTATTTTGGGCCGGAACTAGTCGGCAACGAAGGGATCCGCGAGGGCTGCTTTCGGTCGGCTGACCGGGACCAATGTAGATGATGTTACTTCCGACAAATATTGAGGACCTTTCTTTGCCAAAAGCTTTCGGAAAACCGGGTTCATGCCGCCATCCGAATAGGCAAGACCAGGTCTCTGGACATCGTTGAGCAGGCTTTGCATCTTCATGATGTCTCCCGTCGATTTTTCGGCTACTTGCTGATCCTCAGGCTCGAAGGCTGGGCATTGCCCGAGCGGATCGACAGGTGTCACGCCGTTGACTGGTTCTCCGAACTTGTAACGACCCTCGCAAAACTGAAGCCGAGGCGGTTGGCGCAGTACTTCAAATTGATCATAGCCCGCCTTGAGATCCATCCAGAAGTCGAAATTTGGATTGTCGTTGTGTGCGGCAAGGTTCTCCGGCGTCATTCGAAAGGGATAGGATTGGACTTGAAAAGCCTGTTGACCGCCCTGCAATGCGTCTCTGACAACCGCATAGACCTCTGCGACATAATTGTCGGAAATCGCAAAACAACCCGACGATGAACATGCCCCATGAACCATCAGGGCGGAACCTGTATAGCCCTTAGCACGCTCCAGCCTGTTCGGATAACCGAGATCGAAGGAAAGATAGTACTGAGAATTTGGGTTCAACCTGCCAGAATTGACTGTGTAAAAACCTTCCGGCGCTTGGCGGTCACCTTCAAATTTTTTCGGACCCAATTCGCCGGACCATCGGCACATCGGGTAAGTCTTCATCAGTGCGTACTTGCCTGTCGAATCACGTTTCCATACTTCCAGTTCGCTCTCCTGCTTGAAGATGCGAACCAGTACAGGATCTGTGGACCTCATTCCCATTTCCCGCATTTTGGCGAGTGTCTTTTGCGGGATAGGAATGTCGCCTCGGCCATCAAGATCCAGCGTACTCGTCACACATCCCGTCAAGACAAGGCCCGCCATGAGAATGCCGATCACGTTGGTACGGAATTCTTGGCCCATGGGGCGCTCTTTTTCAATCGTCGGCAGCATCATCTTCCGTTTCCTGCGCATAGCGTCAGAGTACGATCAGTCTGGCTCCGCTGGTGACGCGACCATAAAGATCGACAATATCCTGGTTGATCATGCGGACACACCCGCTTGAGACAGATTTGCCGATTGTCCAGTATTCCGGTGATCCGTGGATGCGATACAGCGTATCCTTGCCATTCTGGAAGATGTAGAGCGCCCGCGCGCCAAGTGGATTGCTGAGCCCTGGCGGCATTCCGCCATTGTCGGCGCTCCATTTCTCCAGCTCTGGTTGCCGTGCGATCATTTCATCAGGCGGAGTCCATTTGGGCCAAGCCTGCTTCCATTGGATGACACCTTCACCCGACCATTCGAAACCCTGTCTACCGAGGCCGACGCCATATCGCATCGCTTGTCCGTTTTCCTGGACCAGATGCAGGTAGTATGTCTTTGTGTCGACGATAACGGTTCCAACTGGATATGGACTGGTGAAATTCACCTGACGCCTTCTGAACTTTGATGGCACCTTGCTTATTTCTATTGCTGGAAGAGGGAACCTCTCCTCAGGCATGGGTCCGTACATTGTCATAATGTTGGACGAATTCTGACTGGTCGGTAGTTTTTCAACCGGTTGCCCGACTTTGGTGGCGGTAGTGCACCTGGACAAGGCCAGCACTGAAGTGCTGGCTGCCCCATAGATGAATTGACGACGGTTCATATCATTTCAACTTTCGCGAATTTATTCACAGTGGGTCCGTTCAGAAAATTTGTGATGGAAAACGAGGTTCATATTTCGGAAACGATTTTCGACTCGCATTCGTTTGCATGCTGAGAATGGGAGTGAAGCTACTGTACCACTACCTGCGCGCCGACTGGTACCCGCTCAAAAAGGTCTTCAACGTGTTCATTGATCATGCGGATGCAGCCGTTGGACACTGAGCGCCCAATCGAAGACGGTTCCGTCGTGCCATGAATGCGGTAGAGCGTGTCGCGCCCGTCCTTGTACAAGTAGAGTGCCCGCGACCCCAATGGATTGTTAGGTCCACCCGGCACACCCTTGGCAAAGCGCGCGTATTTTCCCGGATTCCGTCTAATCATATTGGCCGTGGGGGTCCATGATGGCCACTCGGCTTTCCGTCCGACTTTCGCCTGCCCTTTGAAAGTCAGACCGGCACGCCCGACTCCGATCCCGTAGCGGCGAGCTTCGCCTGACGGAAGCTGGAAATACAAGAAATGGTTTTTCGGATCGATTATGATGGTACCGGGCTTGTAACCGCTATAGCGAACGGTCTGCGGCTCGAATTTTTCGTCTAGTTTGAATTTATCAGTATGGGCATTCGCGGGTAACCCAAAGGATACTACGATGCCGGCACCAATGCCGAACATAAGTCCTCTTTTCGAAATCATGCTTCACACTCACGTTGTTGAAAGTTGCCGATGGGCGCAATTTGCGCAATGGACATTCAACCGTGAGCGTTTGGCGGCCTTGGGACTACGTATCCCACATTAGAGAGGAACGCCGTTTTCCAAAATGCAGCATGTTCCCGGGTCTCAGATGTGATCGGGGGAGCAACCAATTCAGCGAAAATGGCATAGTGCATCTGACAGTGCACGGATTTCTTGCTTTCGGTATCTTCGCTCAGCGGAACCGTGTCAGAGCCGCGCATAGCAGCTGTGACATTGGAACTGCATTCCACCAAATCGATTGTGCTTTGGAGTTCGTCAAAAATGTAGCCACCGCCAAAGGAGTGCGCCAACGCTGAAATCGCGAGGAACAAAGCTAAAGTGAGGGACACAATTCGGTTCATGGCATTCTTTTTGCCTACACTGGTATCAATTGTCTATATGGTTTGTGATTAACTTTTCGTGAAAAGAAAGGCAGCGGGTCGTTCAGTTGACTACAACTAAGCCGTCAAACGAACCGACATAGCCAAGACTATTTAAAGTTCCGCCGAGACGCTGGGTGGTCGAGCGGATTATCGAATGATTTGAGTGTGCTGCAGACTGGCCAAGGAGCTCGAAAAAGCGTCGCCTAACGCGCTATTCTTCAGCCGCGCATGACGAACCCAGCTCTGACGGTCGGTTGTGCCGGCCTTTAGTGGCCGTTGGCATTGCGAGCCAGTTCACGTTGAATCGTGCAACGATCCAGGCTGACGAACTCTACCAAATTTTGGAGGATGCTCAGGGGCTCAGGTCAACAAGCTTGATCGGAATTCAGAAAGACATATTCTCGGTTACCTTACCGACGCGTGACGCAATCCCACGAAGTTATCCGTCGCGCTCTCCGTGATGATGTTCTGTCGGAATTGCGGCAGCTGGCAGGACTTTGGCAAGCACCTGAATAGCATCCGTGTTTGTGAAGTAAACAGTGACAGGAATTGTGTCGCCAGCGATCAGATTCTCCACGTAATTCATGGATAGTTGCACGCCTCCTTTTGACATAACCAGTTCGGTTTTTGGAGGAAGGGCTTTTGGAATAGGCTCTGGTTTCGAAACGTATTTACCGTTCACACCTGTCGGCTCGTCAAGGGTGATGGTAGCAAACTGAATGCTCTCAAAACCTTTGATCCATAAATATTCGTCGGTACCGTTCCAGATCGAGAAGTAACCAGACATTTTATCTCGACCGAGTGCCGGGATCACTATCTCCGCATGTTCGACGACAATCTGCTCTTCATACAATTTCCCTTCTTCTGCATAACCCTTTGTATACATAAATATACATGAGACACCAATGATCCAACGACCAAGATAGATGGATTTGTAGATGGAAGTGCATTTTTCATTTTGGCGGCTCAAGAAAGCGCGTATGGGTATCTGTGTCGGATTTCTTTTGTTTTCCATCAAAATTGGCCAGCCTTTGGGAGAAGAATGGATTTCTCGTGCAGCGGGCACCCAGGTATAGTCCCGTCGGATAGGATGTGGCTTTCGCCATATCGGATTTTCTGGGAGAAGTCTGGCAACTTGTGCAGCTGAAGCAGAGTATAAGGCATTTCTAACCCGTGATTGGCGAGAGGACAATATCCCGCTACATGATGATATGCAGTGGCCAGCCGTAGTGTGCCTTGATCGCAAATGCGAGTTCGACCAGCCGGTAATCGGCGCTGTTGGTGTTCTCTCTGCTTGCTATCGCGGTTCGTCGTGATCAGATCGGTCTCATTGTTGCTGAGCGACGGTTCCGTACCAAATCCGAGAAGGGTAGAGAGCGCAATATCCTTGACTAGCTTCCAGTCATGGTCGTCGGTCCCCGGCAGATTTTGTTAGTCATTGCGCCTACTGATCCGGCAGGGTTGCCTTCATTTACAACCAGTAGACCACGGCTGGCGGTTTTCCGCCAAGTACTGAATGGGCGCGCTGTAATTTGTAGAATATGAAACACGTGCCGATTGCTGCACCTGCTTGAGAACCAGTTTCCCAGACGCGCAGGTGGTCGCATTTACAAATTAGGGACCGCGAGAGCGGTTCAGCAAAGGTGCTTTCCAGCTACCGCAATCTCCCATGTCAACTGCGGAGTAAAATCCGGGTGCTGCGCCAACGCCAATCAGGCCGATCATTATGAAACGTCGGGTGATCATCTGTTGTCTCCTATTTGCCCGCGTGGCCGTGGCCGTCATCAGCAGCCGGGGGTGACACATCAGGAACCAGTTTCTCGACAGATGCGGCCACCCTGAGTTCCTCCATAATCGACTGCGTTGCAGCTGATTCGAGCGCAGCCCTTATCTGCGTCGCTAATGCTTCATACGGCGGTGCTGGGCGGGTACGCCGTTCCTCAAGCTTCAGCAGGTGAAATCCGAACGCGCTGACCACGGGCTCACGTGTGAACTGGCCGGGCTCGAGTTCGGCAGCTGCCGTATCGATCTCCGACAAGGTCTGACCGGTGACAAGGTAGCCCAAATCTCCGCCATTCACCTTCGAAGCCTCGTCCTTAGATCGTTCAGAGGCGACCACTGCGAAGTCCTCTCCCCCTTCAAGCGCGATAATCGCTTCCCGCGCTTCAGCTTCCGTTTCCAGAAGGATATGGCGCAAGCGGAATTCTTCCGCAGGCGGAATTTTCGTGACCTGGAGATTATACGCCTTGCGAACCGCTGCATCGTCAACACGCTTGGCCACCTCCCCGTCCAAAAAGACAGATCGCAGGGTCTGTGCTTCAAAGAACGCAATTTGCCGCTTGTATGAGTCCTCGTCAGTAACCCTGGCGGCTCTGGCTGCGTCAGAAACAAGCTGAAGCCGAATTAACTCGTCAACAATGACGGAGAGGCGAGCATCGTCAGGCATGCTGCCCATCTGGTTGGCATACATTTCGGAGGCAAATGCGACATCGGCCGTGGTTATCTCCGTGCCGTTTACACGCGCAACAACATTCTTGTTCTGCGCGAGCGCTGGAGCCCCCGCAGCCATCGCAAGGGTAAGCATAAGCAAGGCGGCGGATGGAAATTTGCTCCAGTGTCGCAGCGTGACGGATTGAGTGTTTGATTCTATTGTCATGGCCATCCCTTACTGCGCTGCCGAGATCATTGGGTCGATGATCTCGCTGAACTGATCAATAGTGAGTGCGCCCTTGTGCTCCTCGCCGTTGATGAAGAAGGTTGGAGTCGAATCCACGCCATAAGATTTGCCAGTTTCCATCACTTCAGAAACTTTATCCAAAATGGACTGGTCTGTCAGGCAAGCCTCCACTTTTTCCCCGCTCATGCCAGTCAGGCCCATAATGGATTTGAAAGCAGAGGCCGGGTCCGCCACCCGCGCCCATCTGTCCTGGCTACGGTAGAGAAGATCGACGGTTGCATACCAATTACCCTCTCCGGCGCAGCGGGCGAGCATGAATCCAGCTTGCGCGCGCGGGTCGAAGGGAAATTCGCGCATAATGAACCGCACCTTGCCGGTATCGACATATATCTGTTTCACAGCGGGCCATGTGTTTACGTGGAAAGTCCTGCAGTGTGGGCATGTCAATGAGGCGTATTCAATCACTGTTACGGGTGCCTCCGGCGATCCGAAAACTTGCTCAGGAAGAGGTCCGGGCTTGAGCATGTCCTCCATTGTGGCCGCTCGTATGACCGAAGCAGACAAGGGAATAGCTACTAGCGCACTAACGCCGGTGAGGAAGAAACGTCTTTTCATGTTAGCTCCTGATAGATGCGTAACGATTGTAAAAGCTATGGCAGGTAGAGGTTCAAGCAGTTTTTTGTGTTGAACATCCCGTCCTTGAAAACGTAGAGCGCGTGCCGAGCGGATTGTCGATGGCAGATGGCATGCCTCCGTTCTCTGCGCTGTATTTGGCCAGTTCAGTTTGCCTGACGATTATTTCGGTAGGCGGTGTTCACTTCGGCCATCCCTGCTTCCAGGCTGTCTCGGCATGGGCCGATGGGACTTACGGAAATAGTCGCGTGCAAGCTGCAGAGATATTTGCTTGCTTTGCACAAGCCAGAAATCCAAAATGTGTTTCACGCGCTCTTGCGATGAGCCTATTATTGAGGAGGTGGTACGGAAACATGGTGGATAGCAGCAACAATTGCGCGAGTCGGCAATTGTTAGCCTGCCGACATGCAAGCTCCTCTGTTCCGGTAGCTTCGTTAGTCCATCACCTGCGTTCTGACGATGGGATCGCATCCAGACTTTCGATCCGATCAGAGCCGCAGAAAATAGAGCTCGGCGCCGCAAACGACACTGTTGCCGCATCGACGACAAGATAAACTGTATCTGCAGACGCTTGAGTAATACATCAGCGCACCAATTGAAAAATTGTCGTCAGGCCCTCGCATCAAAATGGGAAGCCTATGTAGGGCTTGAACCTCTACCAGCATGAGGTTTTAGAACCTCGGGATGGATACGACACAACCTACATCGCGTCGAACTGTGAACCGGGTGGCACATATGCGCCTCCAGTCGATTGACGTGCTACGCGGAATTGCAATACTCGGAGTTGTCGTGTTTCATTTCGTCTGGGACCTCGATTATGCAGGCATCTACGTTGGGCTTGCAGGCCATCCCGCTTGGCTCATGTTCGGCCGGACGCTCGCAGGAACTTTCATGTTTCTCGTTGGAGTCGGCCTCGTACTCGCCCACACGCAGCACATGCGGTGGCGTTCGTTCGTGCGAAGGCTTTTGGTCATCGTCGTTTCGGCGGCGTTAATAACGGCGCTCACCTACGCTTTCTTCCCAGGCAATTTCGTCTATTTCGGCATCCTCCACGCGATCGCTGCTGCAACGTTGATCGGGGTTCCGTTTCTCCGATTTCACCCGATCATACCCACTGCAGTTGGCCTGGTTGTTATCCTTCTGCCATGGCTGGTCAACGCGGCGGCGTTCGATACGAGGTGGCTGGCATGGATAGGTTTTGCGGCTACTCCCCCTCCAAGCAACGACTATGTGCCCATTTTTCCTTGGGTTGGGCTTACGATAGTTGCAATTGGGGCGACCAAGGCCGCCCTATCGTCCGGCCTTTATGGCCGTACCATCCAATTGGAAACACATGAGAACAGAAGGTTTTCGCCCTTTGCCTGGATGGGACGCCACAGCCTGGTGATCTATTTGATCCATCAACCCGTGCTGCTCGCGGTAATACTGCCATTCGCCCGATAGGCGGTCCGGAACGTGCGGCCTATTGCTCTTTCGGCTGATGCGGCATCGACACGGCAGTTTGGCACCGACGCAAGCGACGCGAGCGCTTGGTAAGCTTCTTCGCGACATCCCGCATCAGCTGTCGCCTGAAAGCCGGATGTATTCTGCCGTCGCGACATGCATGCACTGAGAAAACAGTTGCTGTGGCAAGAAGGTCTACGGAGGCGGGAAGACCGCTTTCAACTGGGTAAAATGCTTGAAGTTGATTTCCTGCGTCTACACGTGACCCAGATCACATGCCGTGATGTATTGCCGCCGTTGCGACATGGTCATCACACAAAGTGCTGCAATCATGGGTCTTGAGGAATATGACCTTGAAATTGGCAAGCACGCTGATCTGGTCGTGCTTGATGTCGGTAAGCCGATCGTGGTGATCCGCCTTCTCAAAATGGCAAGAGGCAAGGTATTCGGGCAGCAAGAGCGTCCGCGATCCAGCTCAATATCCTGACAGGGAAGCCGATATTGATCGCCGTCTCATTGTGCCTAAGCCAGGATAAGCCGCTTTTTGCCGCGCCGATACAAACAGGATTAACAATTGAGAAAGAACGGTTGCTTATAGTGCGCGGTGTAGTTGTGCATAAAGGAAGTATTTTGTATGGTCGCTGCAAAGCGTCGATTGTTTCACGCCTTTCGAATCTCGAGAAAGCTTGCGTTTCTTTCAGGCAGTTTTCTGCTTTTGCTTGGTGCTTCCGGCACAGCGGCGCTAATCTTCGCACCAGCCGGCATGATTCCTGGCTTCAAGGACGATACCGGGGGCCATTGCAAGACAGTCTACCAATCCGAATTCAGGCGTGGCAAAGAACGGCGGGTGATCGCAGTTATCTCGACAAACGATCTTGAGACTTTGGACCGGGTCCGGACCGGAATGCGGATAGCCCGCCATCTGGCTGAAACGCTGAATCCGGATCTGGTCATCGTTCAGGTTGCAGATCACCGCGGCCCAACGACGCGCACGCAGCTGCGCGGTAATGCGATTGGTGCTGAAGTTGCTTATGCACCGAACCCAAGCAGGACGCTGGCAGTATCGAAGCCTTGGGAGGCGCGCTATGTTGACGCCTTGCCAACCTCATCAGGATTCTACTTCGGAAACCGTAACGAATTGCGGCTCACCGAACTTGAAACCATCAACTATGACATTGAGCTGGTTGAAGGCTGTGATGGAGATGTGATTGATGAAGAGTAAGAATCAACACTGCTTGTGATCAAGCACTGATCTTTGCTTTGCCGTCAGCATTTCGCTCCCCAACGATGGTATGTTACTTCCACGGCAGAAGTTCGCTTTTTTTGCTTGAAGATACGAACGCGAATCGGCTCGCGCGGCATTATAGCCTTGGCACGCATTCGCTGACTAGACCCGCTTAAATTGGTCCGACGGCTTTCGAGGCGAAATCAAGTGTGCTGTATACCCATCCGATGGTCAACGATGTCTCGAACTATAAGAGGAGCCTTTGAAACCGACGTCAGCAGCACCGGTTTCTTGTGAACAGGCGGCGGCATATGCCAATCAACCAACACACGCCTCAAAGACCAATTTCTGAAGAGCTATTCATCGAGATTGCGACATCGTTTCGCGATGCTGCATTTTTTCGGCAATCAACCGCAGCCCTTTCTGGTCGGGTTGCCTTCCGCGAACGCAGAGTTTCGTGTATCGGTCAATTCAAGATTGCAGGAATGGGCAAAGGATGAAAATTATGACTGATGCGAGTGCGCAACTTTCGATCATGGAATCGCGCATAGTGGCGCAGCGGCGCAAGCGCGGTAATATCCTTCTGATGTTGGTGCTATTTGGATTTACTGCAACGATGTTTTTCGTGAGCTATTCTCATCTGCAGTTAGAAACCCAAACAGGTTCTCCCGTTTCACGGGCGGTCACCGACAAGTGATTGGCGTTACTCCAGCGGTACATCCATAATTTCTCGATCGAAACCATCGGGATTTCTCACGTGCTGGCACGCATCGGTCTTTTCATTGTAGCCGCCTCTGCGGCCTATTTGGCCCTTGCAATCTTGTTTGGCGTTTATTGCCTTGTCGGAGGTCACAACATGATGGAAGCGTTGTACGGAGAGTTTGCCACATACCTTCTAGCTCTAGTCGCAGGTGCCGTGTGGTTGTTGGCCAATGGCCAACAACTCAACCCGAAACGAGACTGACCCATGTGTTGGGATCATGTTGTGATTGGCGCTTTAGAAAATAGAGTTCGGCGTCTTTCCAAAGCAAAACCCGCTGTTCGACATTGTCCAGAACGAAATCCCCCCGATCGGTGATAACGGTGAGGACCGCATGTCCGCCTCCATTTGCATCCCGTCCAACCGTCATTGATAGTGCACCCAGCGGTATGCCCCGTTGATTTAGGCGCTTGCGCTTTTCAAGCGCGTAATCTTCGCAATCGCCAACATTCTTGGGATATTCCCACCGCTCTTCAACTCCGAATATTTCGTTGTCGGTCAGAGGTGCAACGGACGTATTCACATCATCATTGGTTTGAATGATGTCATTCCAAAGTTCGCGGGTCAGCTCGACGATCTGACCACTTGCCGGGCGGTCACAGCGATCCGCATAGCGTTGGCAATAATCATAATAGCCGATCGGAATCGTTGTTCTACCGAACGTCACCATATTCGCAACGCTAGTTGGCTGCGTCGGATTGAGATGGAGTGCATTGGCGCCTGCGGCGTCGCAGGATAAGGCGAGCGCAAGTGCCGCAAAAATTGACTTTCTCATGTTGTACCTTCCCCAAAGTTGATGGAGAGACACTACGAGAAACAGATAAAAACTGCGAAAAATCAAAGACTTGTATTTATTTCAAATGCGATTCAAATACGGCTATCGCGACACACGATTTTGAAACGATCGGAGGCCCCAAATTTAGATCAACTAAAGTGAGCGTGCCGTCCCTCTTGCGGTTGTCTGTCCATGCGAAGGATGTGTGACCTGTGAAATCCGGACAGGGGTGGACAGATCTTCGACAGTTTGCGGGACGGATTAGGAACACCCAAGTTCAATGAGAAAGTAGGTGATACTTCCAATTTGGCCCGGTCACATTCGAATATTGATGCATTTTTGAATCCCGTACGGGCTGTGCGACAAAACGTGCATCGACAGGGCGCGAGGTTTCAGCTATTCAATTTGGCATGAAAAGGTATGCCCGCATTCTAACGATCCTCATGCTCGCCGTGTTCGCGGCGGGTTCGGTCGTGCATACCGCGAATGCCGCCAGCATGAACACAACGATGGCACTTACTGCGATCGATAGTGGCGACATGGGCAACTGCCAGGATTGTCCTGACGGCAGTAACGAATTGCAGCCGTGCGATTATGTCTGCGTATCACCGGTGCTGGCCATCCTGCCATCTGGCGAATCCGGTCTGCCTGCGGCCGTGACGATTACCGAAAAACCGGTTGATCTGAGCATGTCCGGACGCACCGGACTGCCGAACCCTTACCCTCCAAGATCCACCATCCTGAGCTGACGCTGCCCGGACTCCGTCCGGCTAGCTGCGGCTGACTTCATGCGCGATCAATCTGATCGTTCATGGTCCTACTCAGCATCGCGGGTTCGCGCACTGCTGGATCGAGCACCCCCTCAGGATAGTTGAATCATCATGACATTGCTTCTACCGACGCCGACGCGTCGAGCTTTTATCACGTCCGCTGTGGCTTTCGGGGCCAGTGCAGTGCTCTCGGTTTCGGTAAACCGGACAGCTCGTGCCGCGCCCGGCGAAACACCCTCCGCAATAGCCTTCGATGGCAATGCGCTCATCGTTGGAGGTGCCGGGTTCATCCGCCGCGACGACGGCGGAGTGTCCACACCGCTGCCCGGTCCGAAAAGCGGCAGCATTCTTTCGTTTGCGACGCACAACGACCGTGCCGGTCGGATTGCAGCGGGGCTGTCCAATGGGGGCGTTGCGCTATCCGAAGACGGCGGGCAGAGCTGGGAGGCGAGAAGCCAGGGTTTACCCGAGGCTCCAGTAGTTGCTGTCGCAGCGGCTGCTTCAAACCCCGAAACCCTGTATGTTTCCGTTCATGGTGACGGTCTATGGAAAAGCGAGGATGCTGGCCGGTCTTGGGTCTTCGCGATGGACCGGCCTTGGCTGGCTGATGCTGAACGCGACTTGACTGCATTGGCCTCGGTCGATCTGGCCTCGGGCATGGGCGGCATCTGGTTATACGCTGGAACCGGATTGGGTCTCACCCGCGTGCCCGACTGTTTCTGCCGTTGGAAGGACGTGCAGCCAGGCGATGCGATGGACGCTTTGGTATCCGGGGCTGCGCCTGCGCCGGAGGCACCGTTGCCCACCGGAGAACCTATCCACGCTTTGGTGAGCGCAGCGTCGGTTCCGATGAGGCTCTATGCCGCCCTACCTTCCGGTGTGTGGGCTTCTGCGGATGCGGGGGTCGTCTGGGCGCAACGCTCATCTTTCCGCACTGATGCGGTCGCCGTCCATCCCAACAATGCCGATCAAGTCGTTGCCCTCACCGCGGACGGTCTCATCCAAACTCGCGACGGCGGTCTGTCCTGGACCCCGCTCGCTAACAATTAATGGAGAACAACATGAAAAAGATCTTTGTTGCCGCAACCGTTACCGCCTTGGCTGTCATTGGTAGTGTGGCGTTTACGGCGTTGGCCTCGGCTCAAGCTCCCCAAGATGCGGGTACCAATGTAGCTGGTGCAAAGGCAATCACGATCTGGCGCGATCCCGGTTGTGGATGTTGCGATACCTATGCCGACTATCTGGAGACCAACGGCTTTTCCGTGACGCGTGTCGGCGATCGCGAATTCGACAAGCGCTCTGTCGAGATGGGCGTTCCCGAGCGGGGAATAGGATGCCACCTGGCCGAGATTGACGGCTATATTGTAAGCGGGCTCGTGCCTGTCGAGATCATCGAGCGGCTGATCAGCGAGCGTCCAGACGTCACCGGCATCACGTTGCCCGGAATGCCGGGGAATGCTCCCGGCATGGCACCGGCAAAGACAGGCACGCTGAAGACCTACGCCTTCGGCAAGGACGGCGTCGCCGTTTACTCCGATGAGTGATGGCATGAACGGTATGATGGATGGCTCCATGATGGGCTTTATGATGTTCGGAGGTGGTCTGTTCAGCCTTCTGATCCTGGCTGTTCTGGTCCTCGGCATTTTCGCGTTGGTGAAATTTCTGCGGGGGCGGCAATGAGGCGGATGATGATCCTCATTTGCGCTGTCGTTTTTTCGGGCCTGGCAGCTATCGCCGCTCATGGGCAATCGCAAAGCACCATTACGCGAGCCGAAGACCTGACCGTGCTGGGTCAATCCGTGACGGACGAGCAAATCACCCTCGGAAGGCAAGTCTATGCGCAAAATTGCGCCTCCTGCCATGGCGCCAACCTCCAGGGTCAGCCGGACTGGAGGCGCAGGCTGAGTAACGGCCGCATGCCGGCGCCGCCCCATGACGAGAGCGGCCATACCTGGCACCACTCGGACCAAGACCTGTTCGACATCACCAAGCTCGGCGTCGACGGTGTCGTTGCAGGCTATGAGAGCGATATGCCCGCCTTCAAGGACATCCTGAGCGACGAGGAGATCGCTGCCGTACTCGCATTCATCAAGAGTACCTGGCCCGAGCGCCAGCGGGAATCACAGGCTCGAGTGACGGGCAAAGACGGTGGCGGGTCATGAGCATGGAAAGGGAACGGACGTCCGCCGAAACGGGACGAAGGGTCCTGGCCTTCCTGCCGCTTACCGTCGCGGCGGCGCTTGCCATCGTTCTGGCCTGGGGCCTGACCCAAGACCCTGGCAATCTCCCGTCCACGCTCATCGGCAAGGTGGTGCCAGACTTTGATCTGCCGCCGGTTCAGGGACGATTGCTCGGGCTGTCGAGTGGTGATCTCAAGGGAGAGGTGTCGCTGGTCAATGTCTTTGCTTCCTGGTGTGTTGCCTGCCGGGAGGAGCATTCCTTGTTCATGAAGCTGGCGGCGCAAGGCACCGTGCCGCTGCACGGCCTGAACTATAAGGATCAGCCGGACGATGCGGCGCAATGGCTGGACAGCCTCGGCGACCCCTACACGCGCACCGGTGCCGACATCAGTGGGCACGTGGCAATCGATTGGGGCGTCTATGGCGTGCCCGAGACCTTTGTGGTCGATGCGGACGGGCTCATCGCCTACAAGCATATCGGGCCGGTGAACGAAGAGGTGCTCGCCAAGACCATCCTGCCGCTGGTGGAATCCTTGCGCCAGCGGGCTGCGGACCGGGATAAGCGGGAGGCTGGCCAATGACGGGCCTATTGCACGCAAAGCGCACGATTTTGACCACTTTGGCAGCAGGGGTCCTCGTGGTGGCCGCGCTCGCGGTCACAGCCGTGATGATTTACATCGACGGCGATAAGCCTTCGGGTGCCCACCCGATCAGCGATAAACGAGCCGCGACGACCTTGCCCCGCTCCTTCGTCATGCACGAAACGCCCCGGCCGCTTCCCGTGATCACGTTCGAGGACGGGGCCGGTCAGGCTCTCACGCTGGCCTCATTCAAAGGCAGAACGGTCCTGCTCAACATCTGGGCGACCTGGTGCGTGCCGTGCCGCGAGGAAATGCCGACGCTCGACGCGCTTCAGGCAAAACTCGGCGGCCCCGGTTTCGAGGTTGTGCCTCTTTCTGTCGACCGGGCTGGACCAGAGGTGGTCCGCAAGTTCTATGCCGAGATCGGTATCCCGAATCTCGGTCTCTACATTGATGCCTCGATGCAGGCTTCGTTCGACCTTGCGGCCGTCGGCCTGCCGACGACGCTCCTCATCGACGCCGAGGGGCGAGAACTAGGGCGGCTCGTCGGCCCGGCCGAATGGGACGCGCCCGAGATGATCGCGTTTCTCAAAACCCATCTGATCTCGAATTGAAAGGAAGCCTTCATGGACAAGACACGACAATCCAATGCAGAAGACGGTTCGCTTGGCCGCGACATTCTCTACGCGCTTCGCTACTACCTCGGTGGCCGCCGTGGATACCTCATACTTGCGGCGGTCGCGATCGCTGGCGGTCTCGCGTTCAATTGGAGTTGGCTAGCCGCGGCAGGCATAGCGCCGCTGCTCCTCGCGGCACTGCCGTGTGTCGCCATGTGCGCACTCGGACTCTGTATGAACAAGGTCACCGGCGGTTCCTGCAAGTCAAACCAGGCCGGAAATCTTGGTGCCGCAGACGGTGAATCTTCATTACCCGGAGGAGCCCGGAATATACTCTTGCCGAACCAAACCGTGCCAGACGCTCAAACCGTCAGTGTTGCGGTTTCATCCCGGCATTCCCTATCCCAAATCAACCAGACAAGGAAAACGACAGATGATTAAACCGATCAAGTCACTCACAGCAGCCGCCGTTCTGATTACCAGCTTTGCCGCAGTTCCGACCCTTCAAGCTGCGGAGCACAAAACTCCAAGCGACCAAGGCTCCGATGGTGCATGTCATTGACCGTAACGGGCGCCACGCCGCGATTTTTCATGGTGCTGAATTCCAAAAAACGAACCTGACCCTTTACGTCAACGCGCTCACGCGCCGAAACCGCAGGTCAAGAAGAGCTGGTGGGAACGGCTCACGGGCTGGTTCTAACGGAGGAAAAGAAAAGTCATTCAACAGTTGAATTTCATAAGGCGCCACCTCGGTTTTGTTCTCCTGCCCCTGCTGTTGATCGTTGCTGCGGGTGCCTGGTATCTGCTTGATCCGGGGTTCAAGGCAGACCAGCCGCCACCGGGCTCGCCAAGTACGCTGCCACAAGATGCCTTTGAGCGGCGCGTCCGCGATTATCTTGTTGCCAACCCGGAAGTCATTGTCGAGGCTATGCAGAACCTCGAACGGAAGCAACGGGAGGTGGAACAGACAGAAGCGCAGGCGGCCCTTGCCACCCATCGTGATGAACTGCTCAACAGCCCGGAAAGTCCAGTCGGTGGCAATCCGCAAGGCGATGTGACGTTGGTCGAATTCTTCGATTACAATTGTTCCTACTGCCGCCAGGTTGCGCCAGCAATGATGGCGGCGGAAGCAGACGATCCGCAACTTCGAATCGTCTACAAAGAGTTTCCCATCCTCGGGCCTAACTCCGTGTTCGCGGCCAAGGCAGCGCTTGCGGCCCGCGAGCAGAACCTCTACCCCGAATTCCATAAGGCAATGATGCAGGTGTCAGGAGCTGCCGACGAGGGGCGAGTGATGGAGGTTGCCGGGCAAATCGGCCTGGATGTGGAGCGGCTGCGAACTGATATGGCCGATCCCGCGGTCGATGCTGAAATCGTGCGAAACCTTGCGCTCGCCCAAGTTCTGCGGATCAACGGCACGCCGGGTTTTGTTATCGGTGAGGAAATATTGCGCGGCGCCACCGACCTGCAAACCATGCAAACGCTGATCGCGCGTGCCCGGAAAAGCGGTGACCGGTGAGCTCGGAAGAAGACTTGAAAGGCCGTCGGAATGCCTGAACTCTCCAATATTGGTATCCTGAGCGCCTTCGTTGCGGGCATCGTTTCGTTCCTGTCGCCTTGCGTACTGCCGTTGGTGCCGGGGTATGTTTCCTATGTCGCCGGCCGGTCGACGATTACATCACCCTCAGGTGAGGTTTCTATGGCGCGAAGCGCAGCGCTCGGTTTCAGCCTCTGCTTCGTGCTCGGCTTCACAACCGTCTTTGTCATCCTTGGTGCCAGCGCTACAGCGTTAGGGCAATTGCTGCTTCGCTACCGCTTCGAGATGAACATCGTCGGAGGCGGGATTGTTACGCTGTTCGGGTTGTTCATGCTCGGGACCATTCGACCCATGTGGATGATGCGCGAGGCAAGGTTTCACCTGGATCTGCCCGGCGGCAAGGCCGTATCGTCCTATGTGCTCGGCCTGGCATTCGCTTTCGGCTGGACCCCCTGCATCGGTCCGATCCTCGGTGCCATTTTGACCGTCGGCGCGGCATCAGCCTCGGTCGCAGACGGCGTCGCACTATTAGCGATCTACTCGCTGGGCCTCGGTGTGCCGTTCCTGCTTGCCGCCGTTTTCACCGGCGCCTTGGCAGCAAGATTGAAGACCTTCGGACATCTCGGGCGTATCCTGAGGACACTCGCCGGAGCGGTTATGATCTTGATGGGAGTCGCCATGATGACTGGCTATTTGTCCTCCTTCGCATTCTGGCTTTTGGAGACGTTTCCGTTGCTGTCTACAATCGGCTAGGCCAACCGCCCGTTGAGGAAATTGTGATTTGACATTCCCGTCGCTGAAAGGCGCAGGCTTGACTTTTATCGGGAGGTAGCTGTGATCTCGAAAACCGAAATCTTGGAGCGGGATATCCTGCGCTTGTTCAGATATGCCTGCCGGCTAGATCGGCCGGACATCGCCGAATTCATGCTCGCAGCACTGGAGAAATTGGATGGTGAGTACGCGAGGTCTACTGTGAGAAACCGTCCACTGATCGATTCCTATCACGATCTGATCGAGCCCCGCGACTCCTGAAAGCTGTAAATTCTACGGACAGGCGTAATGGCCCACCACGGCACGCTTGTCAGTTGTTGTTTCGGTGGCGACGGTCGTGTTTGATATATCCGTTGCCAGCGTCGAAGCTATCGCCACCGCTTCAGCCGATGCTGGGTAACGGCGATAGCAAGAGGCGATGTCGGTAAAGAGAGCGTAGGTTCGCGAGACCGGCATTGTCGGCCGGATCGAGGGGGGAAGATACACACTATCCCGCAGGTATCGTGTCCGACATCTACTGCAAAAAAATCCTTCTGATTGTGCCGAGGTCGGAACATATTCCGGGATTCTCAGTTGTACTCGCCTAAGAAGAGGAGTGTTGACATGCAAGTTCAGGAAATTATGACGCGCGACCCTGCCTGTTGCGGCCCGAATAGCACCATCCAGGATGCAGCACGGATTATGGCTGACAAATCGGTAGGGTCGGTTCCTGTGCTCAACGACGCCGGGGAACCGGTGGGTATCGTGACCGATCGCGACATCTGCTGCGGCGCAGTTGCCAAAGGCAGGACGAATGAGACTCCAGTATCCGAAGTGATGTCCACCGACCTGCTGACGACGACACCGGATGAGGACGTTTCGTCATGCTGCGACAAGATGGAAGAACGGCAAGTCCGGCGGGCCGTCGTTACAGACAATACAGGCAAGTGTTGTGGGATGATTGCCCAGGCGGACATAGCGCGTGACGCCGACGGTGAAGAGACCGCCGAACTTGTACAGGAGATGTCGCTTGGCACTTAATTGGGTTCTTCCTCAAAGTCTGTGGTTAACAGAGTGTTAGCGTCGCGGTTGCTATCTGCGGTGATGCAAACGAAATCGAAATGGTCGCCCGGCCCAGGGGTCAGAGTTCTGGGTATCACCCTTCAAGATGAAGAAAATTGGGTTGTTTCCGCCGCTGCGAAACCGATCGGCATCTGCCCGGGTTGCGGTATGCGAAGTCGGCACCGGCATGGTTGGCACAACCGCTGCCTCCGGGACTTGCCTGTTCAGGGTCAAGTGGTGAAAATCAAGCTCTCGCTGATCCGGTGGCAATGTAGACACCGGAAATGCCAGCGGCGAACGTTCACAGATCGTTTGCCCAAGATTGCTTTGCCCTATGCGCATCGAACAATGCGGATGGCCGAGATCGTAGGTTTGGTTGGGCACAGGATGGGCGGTCGCCCGGCCGAAAACTTGATGCATCGGCTGGGCATGCCGATCAGTGACGACACGATCTTGCGACAATTGAAGCGCAACGTTGGTGCCTCACTCCTCGGATCAGATGAGCGGTGCCGCCCGCCGTGGGTTGGAGGCTGCGGCCCATGTCGTTCTGACCGACGATCCCCTCATGCTGACCGAGCGGCTGGACCGCGTGCTGGAGACGAGGCGTCCGCCGCCCCGTTTTGAACCGGCATTCCCCGTCGCTTTCGAGCAGGCGCAAGACCTACCGCGCCCCGAGGGACTGGTCTTTGACAACGGCTATGGCGGTTTCGATCCGGCGACCGGCGAATATGTCATCCACCTGAATCCCGGCATGCGCACGCCTGCGCCATGGTGCAATGTGCTTGCAAATGACGGCTTCGGGACAATCGTCAGCGAGGCCGGGCTGGGCTTCAGCTGGGCGGTCAACAGCGGCGAACATCGGCTGACGCCCTGGTCCAACGATCCGGTCGCCGATGAAGCGAACGAGGTGCTTTATCTGCGCGACGAAGCCTCGGCCGATATTTGGACGACGACACCCGCGCCCTTGGGACACGATACCGCCTGCCAGGTCCGGCACGGGTTCGGCTATACGCGATGGACCCGTAACAGCTTGGAGCTGGAGCAGGAGTGCACGGTTCTTGTTCCGCTGAACGCGCCGGTGAAACTTGTGCGAATCCGGCTTAGAAACGTCTCGGATCAGGTCCGGCGCATTACCGTGACCTACTACGCCGAATGGCTGTTGGGCGCGCTCGCGAGCGTCGCCAAAGCGCATATCGTCTGCAGCTACGATCCACAGCGCAAGGCAATCCTCGCGCGCAACCCGTGGAACCCCGAATTCGCGGGACGGATGGCGTTTCTGACCGCTTCTTCGGAGCCGCATAGCGTCACCGGACTGCGCCGGGATTTCCTCGGACCGGAAGGCGATCTGTCGGCGCCCGACGCGTTGAGACGCTGGGATCTGGGTGGCCGGTTCGAGCCGTGTGGCGACGCCTGCGCTGCCTATCAGGTGCATCTCGACATCGCCCCGCAGGGCGGTTCGGACGTGGTTTTCGTGCTGGGAGAGGCCGACGATGACGCCGCCGCCGGCACCCTGATTCGGGCCTGGCGGGAGGCCGGGGCATTCGACGCTGCGCTCAGCGATGTGCAGGCGGCGTGGCGGACGCGGTCGGCGGCGGTCCGAGTCAGGACGCCGGACGCGGCGCTGGACCTGATGGTCAATCACTGGCTGCCCTACCAGAACCTGTCGTGCCGGGTACTGGCCCGCGCCGGGTTCTACCAGGCGGGCGGCGCCTTTGGCTTTCGCGATCAACTCCAGGACATGCTGGCGCTGCCGCACAGCGACCCGGAGCTGGTGCGGGCACATATTCTTCGCGCCGCCCGCCACCAGTTCGAGGCGGGCGACGCTTTGCACTGGTGGCACCCGCCCGAGGGCCGTGGCGTGAAGACGCGGTGCTCGGACGACTATCTATGGCTGGCTTATGTCACGGCGCGTTACGTCCGGGCCACCGGTGACCGTGCGATCCTAGCTGAGGAGATCCCGTTCCTCGCCGCGCCCGACCTGCGCGATGACGAACATGACCGCTATGCCGGGTTCGATACTGGCGAAACCGCGTCGCTGATCGAGCATTGCGCGCGGGCGCTGGACCGGATGATGTCGACTGGGCCGCACGGCCTGCCGCTGATCGGTGCCGGCGACTGGAATGACGGGATGGACCGCATCGGCGCCGGCGGCAAGGGCGAAAGCGTCTGGCTCGCCTGGTTCCAGATAGCAACGGTCCGGCTTTTCGCGCCGCTTGCGGCGGGACCCGACCTTGCCGGACGCGCCGAGCGCTGGCAGGCGCATGCCGAGGCGGTCGCCGAAGCGGTAGAGAAACATGGCTGGGACGGTGAGTGGTATCTTCGCGCCTTCGATGACGCAGGGCTTCCGTGGGGATCGCACACGAACGATGAATGCCGGATCGACCTGATCGCCCAGGCCTGGAGCGTCCTCTCGGGCGAGCCGGTCGGTGACCATGCAACCCGGGCGCTGGAGGCCGCCCACGCACAACTTCTCGATCCCAGCGACAGGCTGATCCGGCTGCTTGATCCGCCGTTCCACGCAACCGAGCGTGATCCGGGATACATTCGCGCCTATCCGCCGGGCATCCGCGAAAACGGTAGCCAGTATACCCACGCCGCCGCCTGGCTGGGCCACGCATTCGCGGCGACCGGCGACGGCGACCGGGCCTGGGAGGTCTTCGACATCATCAATCCGATCAGGCGCAGCGCCAGCGCCGCTGAGGCCGACCTTTACAAACGAGAACCCTATGTGTTGGCCGGAGACGTCTCGGCCACTGGCCTGCATCACCGGCAGGGCGGCTGGTCGTGGTATACAGGTGCTGCGGGCTGGACCTGGCAACTAGCGGTCACCGGAATTCTGGGCGTCGATCTGCAAGGCACGGCCGTACTGCTGAACCCCAGCCTTCCCAAGGCATGGGGTGGTGCCGAGGTCCGCCTGGAAAGCCCGCGTGGCGCGCTCTCGATCACGATCCGTGATCCCGGTCATCTCGGCAGTGGCGCGGTTTCGGTCAATGTCAACGGGGTACAATCGGCAGATGGTCTGGTTCGGTTCCCAGGCGCAGGTAAAACCTTGGATGTCGTGGTGGACTTGGGCGAATAGCTGTTGCTTGGCAGTTAGACGGGTTCTTCCTCACATGTGGAACGGCCCTGTTGGCAAGGTATTCTTTGCGTAAATCTTCCTGGGACCGCGCGGTAATTTGTCCGGCCTGTTGGCGCGGCCATTGGCCAGTGGCCACGATGATATCAGCGGTCCCGATTGCCTAATCACTTTGACGCGCTCGACGGCGCGTTGAGGAAGCCGGACATATCGGTATCGAGGTTATCGTCCCTCGGGTTCATCACGCTTTTGGCACCTTGCCTCTTCATCCCAGAACCGAGGCGCCGGGATTCCTTGTGTTCTATGCTCTCCCCATGATCGCCGGTGCTTTGTAGGTGCCGCCTTTGATAGGAAGCGCCCAGATCGTGTGCGCGATCTTGTTGGTCAGTGCTGCGGCGACGACCTTGCAGGGCCGACGTCTCATCAGTGAGATGCTTCACGAAGACAAGTGCACGCCGCGCCTGTTTCAGGATGGACGTCGCGCCAGCAATCAGCAGTGTTCGCAACTGCTTATTTCCGTGTTTCGTTATCCTCCCGATCCGCTCCTTGCCGCCGTTCGAGTAGTCGACAATCGACGTTGTGTTCTTGACCAGGTAGGACTGGAGATTGTTGATCAATACGGGCAATCGCTTGAGCTTTTGGTTGGCGCCTCGAAGAGTGGCGTGCTGCTCCAACTGGTAGAGCATATTCTTCACGGCTCTCGTCGCCTCCCTGACGTAGCCGCTCCAAAGCAGATAGCGAAGCCTCGGCACATCAACCGCAACATCTCGAAGGTAGATGTTCAGATCGCCGATATGCCTGAGGCATTGCCACGTCTGTTCGATGTGCCGAAGCCGCATCGACAGATGGAACCAGTCAAGAATATGCGTCACGGGCTCCCTTGTTACACTGAGCACGATGCTTTGCAGCCCGACGTCTCCGTCGCTGAAAACAGTGACGTCGCGGCCAGGCTCCTGGAAACTCCCGAGCCGGATGGTCCGAAATCGGGTCCCACGTCAGGCTGAGCATGCACTAACATTGAAACCGGATCACCCTTTGGGGGCGGTCACACCATTCCCCGCTCGCGATGACCGACGCTGCTTCGGTGTCAGGCCGACCCACGACGAAAAGTCCCTGCCTTTCTCGAAGCTCTCTTTCGGTGGCGCAAGTACCGTCGGCGCCATCGCGCAGATCGGGCCGATGCGGGAACGGCCATCAGCCGCTTCGCAGTCTCGTCACGCTGCGCCGCCGCCGTGAGCCTTGCCGTCAGACTATCGATCTGCGCGGTCACCGAACGAAGGCGATCGAAGAGTCCGCGGCACAGCTCGATCACGAGTTCAGGCAAAGCCAGGCCGGGTGCGGAAACCTTCCCGGCCTTGCTCAGGCGCGCGCTCTGGCGGTGGCGACGACCCAGAGGCCGACAGCCAGCATTGGCAGCGACAGCACCATACCCATGGTCAGCCAGCCGCCTGCGAGATACCCGATCTGGATGTCAGGTTCCCTGAAGAACTCGACGAATATCCGCGACAGTGCATAGCCGGTCACAAAACTGCCGGCGACGAGGCCGCGATGTTTGAGAGCCTGGCGGCGGTAGATCAGCCATGCCAGCACCGAGAGCAGCAGCAGGCCTTCGAGTGCGGCTTCATACAGCTGGGTCGGGTGACGCGGGAAAGGGCCACCGGTGGGGAACACGAATGCCCAGGGTACATCCGTCAGCTTGCCCCAGAGTTCGGAGTTGATGAAATTGGCCAGCCGGCCGAAAAACAGGCCCACAGGCACGACCGCGCAAACTACATCAAACAGGTTAAAGACCGGGATGCTTCGTTTGTGGGCAAACAGGAGCATGGCAACGAGCGTGCCGAGCAAGCCTCCGTGGAACGACATTCCGCCATTCCAGATCTCCAGAGCGCGGACAGGATTGGCCGACACGGCTGCAAAGTCATAAAACAGGATGTAGCCGATGCGCCCGCCTGCAACGATGCCGACAGTGGCCCAAAGCAGGAAGTCATCGATGTCGAGCGCTGTCATGCGCGGACCGCTGGCTGGCCAGAGCTTTTCGTTCTCGACGAGCTTGCGGGCGTACCGCCAGCCCAGCAGGATGCCGATGACATAGGCAAGACCATACCAGCGCACCTGAACCGGGCCGATGGCGAAGATGACCGGATCAATGTCCGGGAAGGCCATGAGCGACAACAGCGTTGCGGTATACTCCAATGCGCATTCCTTCCTGTCGGTCTAGCTCTGCCACGGCTCCGACTATTACAGATATGGTTTCAACCGGCATCCACAGATGGGTCTATTCGTAACGGGAAACCGATGACACTTATGGCGGGGCGTCGCAACGTCGGTTGGTGTGTTTGGCCCCATGCCGCCAAATGCTGCAGCAACTATTAAGGCCACGCTAACATCAGGACGCAAAGAAGGTCTATCCCGGTTCTGTAAACGCCGCCCGGCGGGACCTCGGCGCTTGATCCAAGTCAAGGCGAGCAGTGCGACGAAGCTCTAGACAAGATGGGTAGAGTCTGGAAAAATTATGCGCACGCTCAGATTGAAGATTGCAAAACGCATGATTAGGTTGCGTGTGGTGACTATCATCGCGGTAGTCGCGGCTTTGCTTTATTCTGCTCTGGCTGTTGCCCCTGAGTTTGACCATCACAATCCGTCGACGCAGTCCACCAACGAATTGGTCACCCATGTTGCGGGTGTCAGCGATGATGCGGAGAAAGCTGTTCCCGGCGTAAATTGCCACCTCGGGCCTAGCTGCCTAGCGGGAATTCTTCCGAAGAGCAGCTTGGTGCCGGTGGGCTGGGTGGGTTCATCAGAGCGCCAGTTTGATCCGCACTTCACGCTGCGTGAAGTGAGGTACCTGATCTTTCAACCACCACGACTCCTTTCACAGGTCTAACTGCCAGCATCGCATGTCGGTGCTGCACAAAGTCATGTGAAAGGAACAGGAATGTTTGCTGAACAAAACAACAGTGCAACAACGATCTCGCGCCGAGTCGTTGAGGCAAAACTCGTCGAATCCCGCAACCGGTTCCTCGGCTTTCTTCGCCGGCGATTGAGCAGGCCACAGGATGCCGAGGATATCTTTCAAGATTTCTGCGTAAAGGTACTGCGCCACCATGCCCAGATTGAGGACGATGAGAGGCTGGATGCCTGGCTCGGCGTCACCCTGAAACACACCTTGACGGATCACTACCGGCGGCAAGCGGCGCGAAATCGCGGCGCAGAGGCCTATGTGATCGAGACCAAGGTGACCCAGCAGGAGGACATCGATGTTGCGGAGCCCGCGTGTACCTGCATCGCGGCGGCGATGAAGATGCTTCAGCCCTCTCAGGCAGAATTGTTGGCTCGGATTGATCTACGAGACGAGCCGCGCACGGCTGTCGCAACTGAACTGGGGCTGAACTCGAACTCTTTGGGAGTTCGGGTCCATCGCGCGAGAACAGCGTTGAGGAAAAAAATAGCCGAGGTCTGCAAAGTTTGTGGGGAAGGCGGCTTCATGATTTGTGACTGCGATCACTCCCGGGGCGTTCGGCCGTCGTCGACACCTCGCCAGTTCGATGCCCCAACGATAGTGTAATGCCCAACGCCATTGCGCGTCTTCTGATCTAGAGGGTCGGCAAACTTGGGGGGTAGAATGACAGGCCTAAGTCGCAGATCACTGGAAACTCCGCCTGGTAATCGGCGGAGCTCAATCAGGGGTGTCGATATGTACAACTCTGAAAATCGTATCAAGGAATGAGCATGTGAAACGTCAGCCTAGTTCTGATCCGACAAGTGACACTGAACTCGACGAACTGATATGTGACTGCATCGACATTCTCCTGTCCACGCTTCCGCATGAACAGGCCAATGTTGTTCGGCGCGTCGATGTCGATGGAGAGCGGAGGGAGGGCGTCGCGCACAGCTTGGGGCTCAGCCAGAGTACGATGGACGATCGACTTGGATGTGGAAGACAGGCTCTGAAGGAGAGGTTCGCAGAGATGACCCGGATCTGCCCAAAGCATGGCCTGTCAGGCTGCGATTGCGCTCGATCGAGCTGGGCAGACCTCTGAGGGTGTCTGGGACTGCGTAATGCCGGCGCGGCGCAGGCGTCTATCCTTGCAGGAGACAATTTTTCATGGAGAAAACCAAAATGCAAACAAAGATCATCCCGACCGGCGTAACGCCCGATCAATCACCGAAAGGCTGCTGCTGCGGGTCTACGTCCAAAACTCAAGAGGCCAATGTTGCTGTGCCAAGTATGGACCCGCCTGCAGTCGTAAAGGTTGACCATGGCACAGGCACCAAAACCGGCGGATGCTGCGGCGCGAGCTGATCCGCCACATCCCGGTGTATGTTGCAGAATTTCGTCTTATGAGGAGAAACAAAATGACACTCATTCTGGTAGGGCTTGCATCCGGCATGCTGCTGATATTCGCGGCCTCAGTGATCCGGCAGCGCTCCGAATTAGTCGCGTTGGACGCCGATGAAAGCGCAGTCTATGATTTACGGAGAACATCGGAGGGAATTTCCTCTTGATAGTATTGAATGTCGCCATATTGGCGGCGTTGATGCTTTCGACTGCAATCACGACAGCTCAGCCTGTCGTGATTGCACCGGAAAATAGCACCTTTTCGGTGCTCATGGTCAATGCCGGAGGCGGCGAAGCAGGAAAGCGGATCATCGGACTTGAGGCGATTCAGGAACCGACCAAAACCGAGAGTGTGTCCGAGTTAGAGCATGCTGCTCACAATTCACTGGCCGAGGATAAACCGATCGGACCCTCAGATGCGGGCATCAGCATTCTCAGCGTTCCGGATGCGACATCTGGCGGGATTGTGTGGCGGATTGAAGTCCCCGGAGCAGTGCATCAAACCGCCATTTCCTCCGACGAGCGCTGTGCTGTCGCGATCCATCGCTCGGGCAATGGAATATCCGTAATCAACCTGATGAGTTTCACGCCGACGGTGTATGCGGAGCTTTGCCGTTGCGGTCGAGTTGCACGCGATAGATCTGTCGGGTGACCGAAAATGTTATCGCGGGTAGCGGTGACGGCAAGATCGCGGCGATCAACCTTGCCGATGTTGAGATCTAGGTCTCTGAACTGTCCTTGGAACAGTACCAGTTGACCAAAATTCGTGGCACCGGCACGCTCTTCGTTTCTACCGGTGCCGAGCCAAAGATACGGATCATTGATGAGGCAGTGATAATGGCCAAAGGAGAATTCGTGATAGAAGGTCAGGGGGCACAAGATGGTGGCGCTGCCTTGACCCGTTCCTCGGAGGCCGCAAGAGAACGTTTCTGCCCCCGTTTGGCACGCTGTCTTTGTGGTCCACTGCTGCTGATCCGTTGAGCATCGTTCAAGCTATTGAGAAAGAGACAAAGTTTTGAAACATTCACATGGTGATGACACCTTGAACAAGGGCTCAATCAGTTTGGCCGGTGCCGTTGGGATGGGAACCGGCGTGATGATCGGTGCGGGTATTTTTGCGCTGACGGGGCAAATTGCGCAATTGGCCGGACCCTATTTTGCTCTGTCTTTCGTATTTGGTGCCATCGTGACGTCCTTCAGCGCGTACAGTTACATCAAGATGTCGAATGCTTGGCCGTCCTCTGGCGGGATAGCGATGATCTTGCAGAAAGCCTACGGGCCAGGCGCCATCGCCGCAGCGGCGGCATTGTTGATGGCGCTGTCCATGGTCATTTCGGAAAGCCTCGTGGCGCGGACATTTGCAACCTATGTATTGCGACCCTTTGATATCGCAGGGGGCCCGCTGGTGCCGGTATTGGCGGTCGGAGTCATCCTGTTTGCCTTTATCGTGAATGCTTCGGGCAACCGGTCTGTCGGTCTTTTGTCGATCATCATGGCGGTCATCAAGATCGGAGGAATTGCGCTCTTTGGCATCGTCGCGCTTTGGTCGGGCGGCTTCACGTTCGCAGCTGCAAGCAGTACCAACAGCGGCTTCAATTTGACCGGGTTCATTGCGTCTGTAGCCCTGTCGATCCTGGCCTTCAAAGGCTTCACAACTATCACCAACAGTGGTGCAGAAATCACCGACCCGCATCGCAATGTAGGCCGCACCATCATGATATCGATTGCCATTTGCACGGTAGTGTATCTGCTTGTCGCTTTTGCGGTCGGGTCCAATCTGTCGATTGATCAAATTGTTGCCGCCAAGGATTACTCGCTTGCCGAAGCGGCATCGCCGGCATTGGGCCAGTCTGGCTTTTACTTGACAGTCGTTTTGGCAGCTGTCGCCACCGCGTCAGGCGTGCTGGCGAGTGTATTTGCGGTGTCGCGCATGCTCGCAATGCTGACGGATATGAAAATGATACCTCACAGCCATTTTGGTATGTCGGGCCCGATCCGCAGCCACACTCTGGTCTACACGGTCGTTCTTGCTTCGGCGCTTGCGGTGTTTTTTGATCTGAGCCGGATCGCATCGCTAGGGGCATTCTTTTACTTGATAATGGACATGCTGGTGCATTGGGGCGTGTTTCGGCATTTGCGCCACGAGATTGGCGCGCATGGGGCCGTACTGCTTTGTGCGATTGCCTTCGACGGATTTGTTCTGGCAGCATTCACGACAATGAAATTGGGATCCGATCCTATGATCGTTCTATATGCAGGTGCCGCGATTTCAGCGGTGTTCATCTCCGAACGGATATACCTGAAGCGCTGGACGGCGCTGGAGGCAGTAGCGAAAAACTGACCGCGCACGTGAACGGCGGAGACATGTGTGAGAAAAATCGACGATTTGCAGACATAGCGACTTTGAAGATGCGCACCACCTGTCGTGTCGGACTGAACAAGAGAAATTGGGGGTTTGGGTGATTCGAGTTCATCGGCGAATGACTACAGCCCCGCTGGGTTTTTCCGATATGCAGGCCGCTGATATACGCTCACGAGCGCTGGCAATATGAGTGAATTGCCATGGTGACCAATGCAGGAGATCGGGCAAACTATATCTGACGGTGGAGGCGCAGTTGCGAAGCGCAATCATATGTGTCGCTTTGTGATTTTGATACTGAGGCCGTTGGAGAATTTGGATCAGCACCACTCAATGATGCGTCGCCATGGTTCTTTATTGATCAAAAATTAGATGGCCGCTCACCAGGAGCCAAAAGGACAATGAATTGAAGAACTCGTGAAAATACTGACCGCCGCAAAGATCATTTTCGCGATGTTTCTCTGGGCGAGTTGTTATCCGTTGATAACGATTGGCATCGCCTATGCCCCGCACCTGTCGTTTGCAACCTTGCGGGCAGTGATCGCAGGCGTTACCCTGTTGGCGATCGCGCTGGCTTTGCGCTGCCCTTTTCCGCGCAGTTGGAAGACGTGGATCACCCTTGCAGCAATCGGGTTTGGGGCCACCAGCCTGGGGTATTTTGGCATGTTTCATGCGGCCGAATTCGTGTCGCCTGGGATTGCGACAGTTATCACAAACACCCAGCCCTTAATGGCTGCCGCCCTAGCGGGTGTCGTCTTGGGAGAGCGGCTGACGGCCTGGGGTAAATCGGGTCTTGTTCTGGGGTTTCTGGGAATCGTCGTCATCGCTGCACCACGATTGTTCGGAGGTGGTCAGGAGAGCTACCTAATCGGCATCACGTATATCATTCTGGCGGCTCTTGGCATCACTATCAGCAATGTGATGCTGAAACGGATTGCGGATACGGTCGATCCACTGATGGCCATCAGTGTCCAATTGTTGATCGGCAGTATCCCGCTGGCGATGATTGCCGTCTTGACTGAAGACTTCACGGTGATCGAGTGGTCTCCCGGATTTCTGTTTGCGCTGGTTGGCCTAGCGGTCTTTGGCTCCGCGCTGGTATATGTCATCTGGATGTCGGTTCTTGCAGAAGTGCCGCTGAGCAAGGCCAATGCGTTCAGCTTTCTTGTGCCGATATTCGGGCTTACAATGGGTTTGCTCTACTATGGCGAGTCCCTGGGCTGGCCGGAATTGATCGGCACGTCTCTTTCCCTTGTCGGCGTCATGATGGTCATTCGAAAGGGCATTGCACCGCCGACACTTTTTGGCGCTTCAGCGTAATGCTTGGCGTAATGCTCACCGAGGTGTTGACCGAAGGTCCTGATGTTCGGCGATGGGACTCTGGCAGAGTTCAGTTTTCTGGACGTTGCTGTATGCACCACGATTGTTGTAACCGATAGGCGCACTGAAGGGCGGCGTATGATGGGCGCGAATACTCTGATGACCAGCCAACACAAGTCCTTCGCCCTTGTCCTTAGTGGTGGTGGCGCAAGAGGTCTTTCGCATGTGGGAGTTTTGAGAGCCCTGATCAGTTTGGGTTATTTCCCCAGTGCAATTGTCGGTGTGTCAATGGGCGCGGTGGTTGGCGCAACTTATTCGCTGAACCCAAACTGGTATCGAGATCTTATTGAAATGGACACCAGCGGGTTCCCGTCAACGCCGAACTTTCGAGGCCGAAGCATTGCCGAAAGAGCGAGGGGCCTGGCGATTGCGCTGCTTGCGGCACGTGACATGTATTTTGGCTGGGGCGCCGGAGCGCGCACCGAGAGCTGGGGCCGGGGTGTCCTTGCCGCCTTGACCGAGGGCAAAAACTTGGAGGATGGATCCATCCCTGTCTTTGTCTGCACGACGGATGTGCTGTCGGGGGAACGTGTTGTCCACAACCGAGGGTCAGCTGCTAACTACGTTTATGCCAGTGCTGCGCTCGCAGGTATCCTACCACCGCTGATTGACGGATCTCACGTCCTGATGGATGGTGCCTATGCGGACATCGCGCCTATAGATGTGGCGCGAAGCACCGGTGTCGATGTAGTGATCGCTGTTGATCCAAGCCAACCCGAAGCTGGGATAGCTCCCCGCAACGGAGTACAAGCGATGCTAAGATCAATCGAGATCTGTCAGAACGAGCATGCCCGGCTGCGTTTCGGTCAGGCCGATATGGTCATCAGGCCAAAGTTTAGAAATACCATAGGAACACTGGAGTTCCGCTACAAGCGGCAATGCATTGCGTCGGGCACCATGGCAGTGCGCCGGTCCGGTGATCAGATCAGAACGTTGCTCAATCGAGGCACATAGGAAAGCACGATCCGTCCCAAGGTCAGGGCGCTTACAGAAACCGTGTCTTGGATATGCTGCTTTCCTGGTCTTGACAGGATTCTCCTCCAAAATCTGGTCTTATGCCTTACGCCATGTCTCCTCTGTGGTCTGTCGGGCCCATTGTTGATGGGCTTATCGTTTGACCCGTTTCAATAGTTGCGCGTTGATCGCGACCGCGACCGTGCTTGCCGACATCAGAATAGCGCCCACAGCTTGTCGTTCCAGCTCATCAAAGGCGCATACAGCTGTCCGTTCGCCCTACCGGCGATCGATATGGCCTTCATGATTTGCACGCCTCCGTGGCCGTCACAGCCAACCGCCGGTGAATCCCGCCCGCCGCAGCCCTGTGACCACGTAGGGGCATGCGCGCATAAGGCGCCAAAGCAGATCCGTTCGGAAATTCTCGCACATCAGCACCACGGGACCGAGGTTGATCCCGAAGTGATAGGGCGAACGGACAGCTGTATGCGCCTGTGACTTGCGGATATACGTCCTGAAAATGCGCAATCGTCGGCATCACGATTTCCGGTGCGAACGGCAACGATGCCACCACGGCCCACGGCGCGACCGTCCCGTCGTCAGGGCCGTACGGAACGCCGCGGGCGGCATAGTCGAAGAACGCGCGCTCGATGCCGTTGACGCGCCGCGTCGTCCAGCCTGGCCCGTCGCTCGCGGTCAGGCCCCAGAAGTTCTCTCCGTAGCCCGCAAATTTGAGCGGATTGCGGATCGCGTACTCTTGCTGGACGTAGGTGGCGCGCCGGCTGTTCTCGAAATAGTCGATGCCTTTGCCTCGCGTGAATGCATCCTGGATTCCGCGGAAGTCTATCCAGATGTGCGAGTACTGGTGGATGAAGAGCGGGCCCCCATAGATGAATTCGTAACCGTAGATTTCCTTCCATTGGTAGGTCGAGGTCCATGCCAGGTAGCTCTCCGCAGCCAGAGGATGGGTTGGTGAGCCCAATGCGAGTACATACAGAAGAGAGGCCTCATCATAGCCTTCCCAGCGGTAAGGCAGAAATCCGTCCTCAGGCGTCCACCCGTGGGTGATCGTCGCGCCGCCGTTGCAGGCCCATTGCCAGTCCGCCCGGCGGTAAAGCGCGTCGGCGAGTGTCCGTATCTCCTGCTCGTCTTCACTGTCCCGATCGAAATATGCTGCGGCGGCGAGCATGCCGGCCAGCAGGAAGCCGGTATCGACGGTGGACAGCTCGCAAAGGCCGGCGCGCCGCCCGGTCGTCATGTCGAGGAAATGATAGAAGAAGCCCTTGTGCCCTGTCATGTCAGGGCCCGTGGCCTGCGGAGCGTTGTTGAAGAACCGCAATGCCGCCAGCGTTCGATCGATTGCGCTGATGCGTGAGATCCATGCGCGCTCGACACCGACGGGGTAGGCCGCCAGGGCGAAACCCACGGCTGCGATGCTCGCGGGCGCGCCCGGCTGCGATTTGTCGGCTACGAGGCCATTGGCGAGATTGGTTTCGTTCAGGAAGTAATCGAAGGCATGCCGCTGTAACGCATCCAGCCTCGTTTCTCCGGGGTGGGGCCGTTTCACATGCGATTGCCGCTGCATCATAAGGCCCGCCTGTTCTTCTTGGGATCGCTGGTCGGCGCATCGATCGTCGCGTTTCTCATACTTTCATCTCCGCAGAGCGATTTCTGGATCTTTCACGCTCCGGCCTCATTTGCCCTCTTCATTGTTGTTTTCGCTGGTCTCGCGGGGTGCCCGCGCCGCCCAGCACATGTCGCAGACCGGATCCCCGGCCGAGAGTGTTTGCCGCCGGATATAGTGTCCCCGATGTCCGTCGGCGGCGATCAGATCGGCGCCAGGCCAGTCATATTTGCACCAGCTGTTTGCGAAGCCGGCCAGCGCTTCAGGATCGCCCGTCTCGTCGGCAATGCGCCGGGCAAAGCTTTGCGGGGGACAGTGCGTGAAGTGCGTGTGGATGTCCTCGCCTTTTCGAAAGACTTCGGCGGCGTAGCCGGGGGCACCCACGGGCCGGAAGGGGAAAACGAGCAGCCCGCGGATGCTCCAGCGCAATCGCTTTCCCGGGTCGCGGGTGACGAGGCGAGCGGGCAGGGACGAGAGGGCAAGCTGCCTGCGATAGACGGACCAACCGATGTCCGCCAAGGCGTCCCGCGCGCTTTGGGGATCAAGATCTCGGTCACGCAGCGTCCGGTCGGCCGCAACGGTATAGATCGCAAGCTCGACCATGAGGCGACTGCCGAAATTTGGCAATGCGTCAAGCTGCGCCACCGGGCGCAGGAGCGCCGTCCTCGTTGAGACTTGGCTCAGGAACAAATCGATGTCGTTCTGCAACCAGCGAATTTCACCGCCCGTCTTGTTCCTCAGGCTTCTGTCGATGAGAACGCGCTCAGCTGCGTTGCAGATAAAGCGCCACAGGATCCAGCGCATGATGCGCCAGTGAAAGCCGCTTTTCTCGATTGCATCGTCGTGCTCGCTCATGGCTTGCTCATTTCCCCGGTAGGGCGGTTTGCTCATGCTTATCTGGAAGTATTGGAATGCCCTCCATTTGCGGCCCATTGCCAGTTTCGGATTTCTGGCATGTCCTCGCCGTGCAGCCGGATGTAGGATCCGTGAGCGGAGAGTTTGTCGTCGATGAATCGAGCGAAGGCTGCCGCTTCCGAACCCAATCCCGGCACCCGGTCGATAGCGGCTTTGGCCAGATGGAACCGATCAAGCTCGTTGAGCACGACCATGTCGAATGGTGTCGTCGTCGTTCCCTCTTCCTTGAACCCGTGAACGTGCAGATTGTGATGGTTGGCTCGACGATAGGTCAGCTTGTGAATCAGCAAGGGGTACCCGTGATAGGCAAAGATGATGGGTTTGTCCCTGGTGAACAGGGCATCGAAATCCTCGTCGCTTAGGCCGTGCGGATGCTGGTTCTGTGACTGCAAAGTCATCAGATCGACCACGTTGACGACCCGGATCTTCAGTGCCGGGAAATGCTGCCGAAGCAACTCCGCCGCGGCCAGCGTTTCCATGGTCGGGACGTCGCCGGCGCAGGCCATCACCAAGTCAGGCTCGCTGCCGTCGTCATTGCTGGCCCATTCCCAGATACCCAGCCCGGCGGTGCAGTGCCTGATGGCTGCGTCCATATCGAGCCACTGCGGTGACGGTTGTTTGCCTGCGACAATGACGTTGACGTAGTTTCGGCTGCGCAGGCAATGATCGGTAACGGAGAGCAGGGTATTGGCGTCGGGTGGCAGGTAGACGCGGATGACCTCCGCCTTCTTGCTCATGACATGATCGATGAAGCCGGGATCCTGATGGCTGAAACCGTTGTGGTCCTGGCGCCACACGTGTGATGAAAGCAGGTAGTTCAGGGAAGCAACCGGCCGCCGCCATGGAATGTGGTTTGCAACGTCGAGCCACTTGGCATGTTGGTTGAACATCGAATCGATGATGTGGATGAAGGCTTCGTAGCAGGAGAAAAAGCCATGTCTGCCCGTGAGCAGATATCCTTCGAGCCATCCTTCGCACTGGTGCTCGCTCAAGACCTCCATCACCCGGCCGTCCGGCGCGACATGGTCGTCGCCGGGAACTATTTCCGCGGTCGAACAACGGTTGGTCACCTCGAATACCGCACCCCAGCGGTTCGACGCCGTTTCGTCCGGACTGAAAACGCGGAAGGTTTCGGGGTTCAGTTTGATCACGTCGCGGATCAGTTCGCCTTGGACGCGCGTAGCTTCCGCACTCACGCTACCGGGTTTCGGAATCTTCACTGCGTAGTCTCGGAAATCCGGAAGGTGCAAGTCGCGCAATAGCAGGCCGCCATTGGCATGCGGATTGGCGCCCATCCGCCGCGGGCCGCACGGGGCCAGTTCAGCGAGTTCGGGCCGTAGCCTGCCGGTCTCGTCGAACAGTTCTCGCGGGCGATAGCTCTCCAGCCACTCTTCCAGAACCTTTACGTGCCCGGGATGGCTCATGTCGCCCATGGGCACCTGGTGCGAGCGATAGGTTCCCTCCGTCGGTTTGCCGTCGACCTCCTTCGGGCCAGTCCAACCTTTCGGTGACCGCAAAATGATCATCGGCCAGAGCGGACGCTTCTTGAATCCGTTGGCGCGGGCATCTTGCTGGATGTGGCGGATGCTTTCGACCACGGTATCCAGCGTCTCAGCCATGAGCTGATGCATCTCCATCGGATCGTCGCCCTCGACGAAGTGAGGCGTGTAGCCGTAGCCGCGAAACAGCGATTCGAGCTCGTCACGGGGAATGCGGGCAAGCACGGTGGGGCCTGCTATCTTGTAGCCGTTCAGATGCAGGATCGGCAGGACCGCGCCGTCGTGCACCGGATTGAGAAATTTGTTGGAATGCCAGCTGGTGGCGAGTGGACCGGTTTCCGCCTCGCCGTCGCCCACGACGCAGGCGACCAGGAGGTCGGGATTGTCGAAGGCGGCACCGTAGGCGTGCGACAGGCAATAGCCGAGTTCACCGCCTTCATTGATGGAGCCCGGGGTCTCCGCCGCCACGTGACTGGGAATGCCGCCGGGAAATGAAAACTGCGTAAACAGCTTTTTCATGCCCAGTTCGTCCTGCGAGATGTCCGGATAGAGCTCGCTATAGCTGCCTTCGAGATAGGTGTTGGCCACGAGACCCGGGCCGCCGTGCCCGGGGCCGGTGACATACATCATGTTCAGGTCATGCTCGTTGATAATGCGGTTCAAATGGACATAGATGAAGTTCAACCCCGGCGTGGTACCCCAGTGGCCGAGCAGTCGTGGCTTCACGTGCTCAAGACTCAAGGGAATTTTGAGCAACGGGTTATCATACAGATAGATCTGGCCAACCGAGAGATAGTTGGCTGCACGCCAATAGGCGTCCATCTTCTGGATGAGGTCGAGCGAAAGCGGGCTGTTCACAGGCCTATTCATCGAAGTGTCCTGCAGGGGGTGTAAACGCTGCTTCAAGCTTGGAACTCATGGTGCGATCCTG
The DNA here is from genome assembly GCF_026619415.1 of Hoeflea algicola. Taxonomy (NCBI): domain Bacteria; kingdom Pseudomonadati; phylum Pseudomonadota; class Alphaproteobacteria; order Hyphomicrobiales; family Rhizobiaceae; genus Hoeflea; species Hoeflea algicola. The sequence goes on along the minus strand of NZ_JAOVZR010000003.1, from coordinate 8,721 downwards.
CCGCTTTGGATATGCTCCTCTGCAAAGTCGAACACGATATCCGGATCCGGTTGGGCCAGGTGTGCATCCTTGTCGGGGCAGTCGACGCGGGCCATGAGGTGGCGGATGACATTGAGCCGGGCCTGCTTCTTGTCATCGGCCCGCACGACGTGCCAGGGCAGGTCTTCGCTATGGGTCCGAGTGAGCATTTCGTTGCGCGCGTCGCTGTAATCGTCCCAGCGCCGCAGCGCGCTCTTGTCAATGGGGCTGCTCTTCCATTGCTTGAGCGGATCAATCCGCCGATCTGCCAGTCTTTTCTTCTGTTCGGATTTCGATATGTCGAGATAATACTTGAAAAGCTGCGTTCCGGAGCCAGTGAGCATGCGCTCGAATGGCAAAACGGAGCGCATGAACTCCTCGTGTTCTGCATCCGTGCAGAACCCCATCACCTTTTCGACGCCGGCCCGGTTGTACCAGCTGCGGTTCATGACGACCATTTCTTGGCTGGCAGGCAGGCTGGCGACATAGCGCTTGAAGTACCAGCTGTTGTGGTCGCGGTCGGAGGGTTTGCCGAGCGCAACGACCCGGGTGTCGCGCGGGCTGAGATGCGCGGTAAGGCGCTTGATCACGCCGTCCTTTCCTGAAGCATCACGACCTTCGAGCAGGATCAGGATGCGGAGATCGTTTTTGATCAGGTGTCGCTGCAGTTTCACCAGCTCAACCTGAAGGCTGTGGAGGGTTTGCTTGTAGCCTTCGGGCTCCGGTGCGGCCTTCCTTTTCGTTTTCTTGCTCATTGCAGGCACCCAAACCCTTTCAATTCATGAGGCGCAGGTCGCGCATCTAGACCCCGAAAGACACCGCGGAGGATCGGGCTGTTCCTGACAAGACAGACGATTGCGCCGCAGGAGGCGATGCGACTGGCCGCTGACACATTCAAAGTTTTACTCGCTTCAAGAGTTGCGCGTTGATCGCCACCACGACCGTGCTCGCCGACATGAGTATTGCGCCCACGGCGGGCGTGAGGAGGATACCCCAAGGCGCAAGCACTCCTGCGGCAAGCGGAATGGCAAAGATGTTGTAGCCTGCCGCCAGCCAGAGGTTCTGTTTCATCTTGCGATATGTGACCCGGCTCAGCGTGATGATGCGGGGGATGTCGCGGGGGTCCGATCGCACCAACACGATATGCCCTGCCTCGACGGCCACGTCGGCTCCGGCGCCAATCGCAATCCCGATGTCTGCGGTGGCAAGGGCGGGTGCGTCATTCACCCCATCTCCAATCATAGCCACCTTCTTGCCTTGGGCCTGCAACTCGCGGACCTTGGACGCTTTGTCATCGGGCAGCACTTCAGCGAAAACTGTATCGATGCCAAGCTCTTTCGCAACCGCATCGGCCACCGCCTGTGCGTCGCCCGTCAACATGGCAACCTCAATGCCCCGTTCATGCAGCGCCGCGATGGCTTCACGGCTTTCCTCGCGTATCGCATCCGCCACGGCATAGACAGCCAGCGCCTTGCCCGCCTGGACGAGATAGATCGCTGCTTGGCCATTGCCGGCTGCGGCTTCGGAGGCAGCCTGAAGCGCTGGTGGAACATCGACGTTTTCCGCCTTGAGCAGCGCCGGCCCTCCCATATGGTACTCGACCCCGTCAATTGTGGCTGCAACGCCCTTGCCGGTGATCGCGCGGAATCCGTCGGCTGATGGGACCGCGATGCCTTTGTCTTCCGCAGTCTTCACGATCCCCCGGGCGATCGGATGCTGGGATTCGGCTTCAATACCAGACGCGATGCGAAGGGCCTCGTCCTCGCCCAGACCCTTTGCAACGGAACTGGCGACGATCCGGAACTCGCCCAGCGTCAAAGTTCCAGTCTTGTCGAAAATTACGGTGTCAAGATTGCGGGCCTCCTCAAGCCCGCGGCGGTCCCGGACCAGAAGGCCGTTGCGGGCGCCCAGTGTTGTCGAGATGGCCACTACCAATGGCACCGCCAGCCCAAGAGCATGAGGGCAGGCGATCACCAGAACCGTCACCATTCGCACCACGGCAAAATCCAGCTCAGCGCCAAGCAATTGCCACGCCACAAATGTTAGCACCGCCGCGCCAATCGCTGCGACGGTAAGCATCCGGGCTGCGCGATCCGCCAGGTGCTGAGATCTCGATTTGGAGGTCTGCGCATCGGCCACCAGCCGCATGATGCCGGACAGCTTGGTCTTGTCGCCCGTTCCGGTGACCTCAATGCGCAGGGATCCTTCTCCGTTGATCGTGGCGGCAATCACTTCATCGCCTTCGCCCTTTTTCACGGGTCGCGATTCACCGGTGATCATCGCCTCGTCAATGGCGCTCATGCCCTTGCGCACAACGCCGTCCGCAGGAACGCTTTCACCAGGGCGCACCAGCAACAGGTCGCCATTGCGCAAGGCGCTGATGTCGACCGTTTCCTCACCCGTATCGGTGATCCGCGTTGCCGTGTCTGGCAAAAGCTTCGCCAGTTCCTTCAAAGCACCCTGAGCCTGATTGATGGACCGCATTTCTATCCAGTGGCCGAGCAGCATGATCGCGACCAGCGTTGCCAGCTCCCACCACAGTGGCATCGAGTCGATCAACCCAAGCTGAACCACCCAGGAGAAGATGAATGCGACCGTGATGGCGAGTGAGATGAGGGTCATCATCCCCGGCAGCCGGTCTCTGAGCTCGCGCCACGCGCCTTGTAGGAAAACCAGGCCGCCGTAGAGGAAGACGACAGTAGAGAGCACAGGCGCCATCCAATCCGATCCGGGGAACGCCGGAGCCTGGTAGCCGAGCAAATCCTGGATGGGGGCCGACCAGATGACAACCGGAACGGTGACAGCGAGCGACAGCCAGAACCGGTCCCGGAACTTCTCGGGAGAATGGCCCTGATGTTTGTCATGGCTATTGTGGCCCGCATGGTCGGATGAGGGTTCCGGCGTGTCGGTCTGACTCCCAGATGAGGACTTCGACGCATCCGGCACCGTGCCGTCGTGTTTTTCATGTCCTGCATGCGCGTCATGCGTGGCGGCAGGTGTTTCCACCCCTGATTTCTGTGTGGCAGATAAGAGGGCGGCTGCCGGTTCGCTGTCGTCTAGGTGGTCTTCATGATCCTTGGTGGCTGCTACCTCAGGAGGTGCATCCTCAGCGGGTCTGTTGGATTGCAATCCAAGCTCGTGCACGGTTGATTTGATATCGGAAACCGCAACCCGGGTTTCGTCATAGCGGACGGTGGCGTTCTTCGCGGCGAAATTCACCGTAACGCTTTCAACGCCGGGTACTTCGCCGATCCGACGCTCCACTTCATCAAGGCTCCATACCGACAACATGTCATCAACTTTGATCACGCTTGTTTTCATCATCTGTTCCTTTGGCGGTCTTCGACCTTGGGCGTTAGGCTATCTCGTCAATGGTGTTTCGGCCTCTACAGCCGACATCTAGAGCTTTGATTTTCAGTAATCGCGGACTGCAGGAGCCAAGGAATTCAACGCTGGCACCTGATGCTTGCCATTCCCTTGGTGACGTGTTGCAGGAATCTAGACGCAGGTCCGCTTCGGATATTACAGATATTGGCTCGCAGTTCCGAATACTGACCTCCCGGTGTCGTCGGATTGCTCCCGAGTGCCGTCTGTCGGTCTGCTCCGAACGCAACATTGTATTCAAGCGCAGCTTTGTGATTAAGATGTCACTTCTGCAGTTAATAGAGTTCCTTGTTGGGATGCCTAATGAAACACCATGCTGGCAACGTGGAATCCTGCGTCAACATGCATAACTTCGCCTGTCGTGCCCGTCGTGTAGTCGCTGGCCAGTAGCAGGGCTGCGCGGCCAACCTCGTCCGGTGTCACTGTTCGCCGCAAGGGAGCTTTTTTGATGGTTTCGTCGATCAGTTCGTCGAAATGTTCGATTCCAGATGACGCCCGCGTCCGTATGGCGCCAGCAGAAATAGCGTTGACCCGGATCGCTTTTGGGCCAAGTTCGTGCGCAAGATAACGCACTGATGATTCAAGGGCTGCTTTGACGGGTCCCATGACGTTGTAGTGGTCCACAACCTTTTCGGCACCTAGAAAGCTGAGCGTTATCAGACTGCCGCCTTTGGTCATAAGCGGCTCGGCCAATTTGGCCATCCGGATGAATGAATGGCACGAGACCAGCATTGATTGGGCGAACCCTGCGCTTGAACTGTCCGTCAATCGACCGTGCAGATCCTCTGCCGGTGCCCAAGCGATCGAGTGCAGGAGGAAATCAAGACGGCCCCATGTTTTCTCTATGGTTGCGAAAACCGCTTCCAATGAACCCTCCTGCGTTACATCACAGGGCATGAAAATCGGCGCGGCGACACGCTTTGCCAGTGGTTCGACATAGGCCAGGGCCTTGTTGTTGAAATAGGTCAGGGCCAGGTCAGCGCCGGCAGCGTGGAAATGCTGTGTGGCAGCCCAGGCTAGGCTATGTTCATTGGCGATGCCCACGACAAGACCCTTCTTTGCTGAAAGGTCGAGCGCTTCAGCCGGATTGATCGGTCTGACGGAAATGGTCATTGCGCGGCTACCTCGAATTGTGGCTGGGTGCCGACCGAAACTGGTTGCAGGTTTGACACGACGGGCAGGGGACAGCAGGCATCTTCCAGTTGCGGTGCGGTGGCAATGCTGCTTTCAGCGGGACCCGGTCGCGGTTCAACCTGCGGTCTGCGGTGGTACATCAGGGCAGCAATCGCCAGGGCCGCCAGTCTCGCCAATGCCGGGTCAGCGCGCGAGGTCAGTACCACCGGCGCTGCCAACCCGATCGCAATCCCCGCCGCAACGCCCCCGGCAAAATATTCCAGCGTCTTGGCCAGAATATTGCCCGAGACAAGATCTGGCACCAGCAAGATATCGGCGGAGCCTGCGACGTCAGACAAAACACCTTTCTCGGTTGCAGCGCGCGCCGAGATGGCATTGTCGAGCGCCAGCGGCCCATCCACCTCGGCCCCAGTGATCTGGCCGCGTCGGGACATCAGAGTGAGAGAGGCGGCATCCAGCGTCGAGGCGATGTCGACCGTCACGGTCTCTACTGCCGACAGCACTGCAACCTTTGGCCTCACCACACCCAACATACGGAACAGATCGACCGCATTCTGGCAAATCTGCGCCTTGGCGGTGAGTTCGGGCGCAATGTTGATTGCTGCGTCGGTGATACCGAGCAGTCGGTCATGACTGGGCAGCGCCACTACAAAGACATGGCTGACGCGTCGTCCCGGAAGTCGCAGTCCGAGGGTCTTGTCGAGAAGCGCGCGCATGAAGATATCGGTATGCAGGTTGCCCTTCATCACCACGTCTGCTCGGCCCTCATGCACCAGAGCGACCACACGGGCCGCCGCCTCAGCATCGTCGGCCACAGCGATAATCGCGTCCTCCGCAACCGTCCAGCCCAGATCTGCGGCGATTGTGCGGATGGCATTCGGGTCGCCGACCAAGAGCGGTGTAACCAGACCGGCACGTTCGGCATCGCGCAGCGTTTCCAGCACCACTGTCTGAGCGGCATCGGCAACCGCAACGCGGACCGGGCCTGCCTTGCACGCCGCCGTGGCCAGGGCTTCAAACGGTTCGAAGTTATCTTTCATTGCTCATGCCTCCCGCGCCATCGGTTGGCTGGCCATGAATTGGTGGACATGGCCAGCGATCATTGCTTCCTCATCAGTCTGACGAACCTCGACCGTAACACCCACTGACCCGGTCGAAATCACCGGATCGCCGCGAAGATTTGCGGATTTGTTCAGCTCAATGCCGAGATAGCCGAGGCGGTCGCAAATCCCGGCCCGAACCTGCGGCGCATTGGCACCTATGCCGCCGGTAAACACCAAACGGTCGACCCCACCCAAGGTCGCTGTCAGGCCCGCCAGATGCCGCCGGGCATGGTAGCAGAAATACGCCACAGCCTCTGCTGCAGCGTCATCAGGGCGTTGCAGCAATTCCTGCATGTTGCGGCTGATGCCGGATAGGCCAAGAAGACCGCTTTCGGCGTAGAGCATCTGAGAAACCGCCTCAGGCGTCATCTCCTTGTCGATCAGGAGGTGTAACAGCAGTCCGGGGTCTACATCGCCCGACCTCGTACCCATCGGCAACCCAGCGATCGTCGAGAACCCCATCGTCGTCTCGAGGCTCTTTCCATCGCGGATCGCACACATCGACGCACCGTTGCCAAGATGCGCCACGACGATCCGTTCGGCATCTACAGCTACACCAGCGTCGCGCAGCGCTTTGACGATGTATTCGTAGGACAACCCGTGGAAACCAAAGCGTCGAAGCCCTTCATCTTGAAGCGCACGCGGCAAGCCCGACAGGCGGGCAATGGGCGGCAAATCACGATGGAAAGACGTGTCAAAGCAGGCGATCTGAGTGAGATCGGGTCGCGCGATCCGCACCGCATCGATCCCGGCAATATTGGCGGGAAGATGCAGGGGGCAAGCGCCGTCAGCTGTTGCAATCGCGCCCGTAGTGTGGGCGTCACTTGTTCGGGGCAGTCGCAGTCAGGTCCGCCATGCGCAATCCGGTGACCGACGGCAACCAGTTTGACTCCGCTTGCCTCATGTTCAATGGCGAGGAGCAGCCGTTTCAGAGCGGTATCATGGTCGGCGATGGTTCCGGTCTCTTCCCGAAAAACCGCGCCTCGGGCATCCGAAAGTCGAAACCGGGCGCCCGGCAGTCCGATGCGCTCAATCGCGCCCGACCAGAGCCGGCGAGGCCGTTCGACATTGGTAAAGATCGCGAACTTCAGACTGGATGAGCCGGCGTTGAGAGTCAGGACGGCGCTATCTGACATCCGGGCAAACTTTCTGATTGATCACGGGCGTCCCGAAAGCCAGAACGGTTGGGTATTTGCGCAGACGCGAGAACAGCGACATGGCCGGCAAGCGACTGCCGATGAAGACGCTCAACACAACCTCACTTCCCGACAGCATGGCGTTTTTCTTTGCCAGGTTTGGAGTTATTCGGGCTGGCCTTTGATTTGACTGCACCAGACACAGTCGGCGGCGTTTGGGCAGGTTTGGAGCCGCCACCATAGAGCAGCCGGAAGACTTGTTCGTAGGTTGCGTCACGGCGTTCGCGCGCGCCTTTAATCATCTGCCCCACATTGGACATCACCTTGCGTTCCGCGACGATCCCTGGATGATCGGCGGGCAATGGCTGGCGGGTGTCGCGCAGGGAATCCGCCATCATCCGCACACCGCGCATCCATGGATTATACGCCTCGGAAAACATGTACCGGCTTGTCCGCATTGGATGCAGTGATTTCAGCAAGTCGGCACTGGCCGGCGTGGTCATCGCCAGCACCCAGGGGCTGACGAAGGCGCTGTAGAAGCTGTCAAGCGTCGTCGAGACTTCGGCTACCTTTTCGAACGCTTCGTGCGGATAAGCCGCCTTCAGACCAGACACTTCGCGCGGCTCATAGGTCACGATCAGATCGGACTTGTGGCAGTCGGGATCGCCTGTGGGGTTTTCGATCTTCATTTCGTAAAGGCCCGGCGCCAGCGCCTCGATCTCGTCCAGACTTTCCAGGATGGCCCGATGCTCCAGCTTTGCCACGCTGGCCGAGACGAATATGCCCAGATGCCCGACATGGGGGTTGGTCAGATAGACGATCTCGCTGTCCCGCCGCGATCAGGTCGGCGGTATCGACATAAACTTCGGCAACCCATCCCAGCGCTTGCGCCGGTGGAGTAATATTGTCGCCGTAAGACGCAAAGACGATGATAGGGCTGGTGATCTGCCGCAAATCCACGGTGCAGCCGTCGCAGATTTCCATCGTACCCCGCTCCAGCTTGTTGCCGATGAACAGGTTTTTGACAATCGACATCATTTCCGGGCTGCTCAGCGTGTAATAGCCACCCCACCAGCGTTCGAAATCCAGAAAGCGTTCGGCTTCGGTGTCGATATTGGTCAAAAGATTGGCGTGTTTTTCCCAGATCGCTTTTTCCGGCTTCAGGCTTTCGAAATTCTGCGCCAGCCAGGCGCCATCGAACCTTCCATCGCCCAGATCGCCCATCAGGTGCGTCAGCCAGGCACCGCCCAGCAGGCCACCGGATATGCGCATCGGGTTCACGCCATCTTCGCCCGCCCAATAGGACAGCGGCGCGCCGTTCAGAACCACCGGTCCCGCCAAGCCCTCGCAATCCGCGGCCAGCAGTGTTACCGCCCAGCCCGCCTGGCAGTTGCCGTAGAGAACTGGCGGTTTGCCTTGGTGAAGCCCGGCTACTTCCTCGACAAAGCGGCGCAGCGCGTGCAGTACGTCTGCCAGTGTCTGCCCGGGCATCGGTTCGGGGAAGAACACTACGAAATAGACCGGGTGGCCTTCGTGCATCGCCATGCCTACTTCGCTGTCGCGTTTGAAGCCGCCAATGCCGGGACCATGCCCGGCGCGCGGATCGATGATGATTACCGGTGGTTTTTCGGGGTCGAGACAGTCGACAAGACAGTCGTCATCGATCTCGGTGATCTTCAGCAGGGCATAGTTCGCCGGAGTGTCAAACCGGCGCGCATCCAGCACAGTCTCATACTTGAAATCCAGCAACGGTGGCATTCCGGCCCGTTCATGGTCGCGCATGTTGTCGGCGCGCTGCCGCAGAGTGTCAAAGAACAGGATCGAACGCTCCCAGAGATCCTGGTGGTAGGAAACTGGCGATCCTACGGGCGCTGTCGGTGAGACGACCGGTGGATTGTCCATGGTCGACGCCTTCGGTCTCGCAGCGTGCATGTGGTGAACATCAT